>DAIDIA010000258.1 GCA_027459565.1 Acidimicrobiaceae bacterium
GCCCTTGACCCAGGTGAAGCTGATCTCGCCCGGCCTCCGATCGACGACTTCGACGATGAGTTCAGACCACAGATCCTGATTTGCGACCGGTTTTCCCTGCGAATTGCGCCACCCGCGCGCCCTCCAGTTCGCCCACCAGCGATCACGGAAGCAGTTCACGACGTAGGTCGAGTCGCTGCGGATCTCCACGGGACCGAGATTTGCCGCGAGTGCCTCGATCACCGCGAGCAGCTCCATGCGTTGATTGGTGGTCTCGTGGTCGTGCCCGGAGGCAAAATCCTGTGGCGTCCTCGCCCACGCCCAGCCGCCTGGGCCGGGATTCCCGAGACATGCCCCGTCCGTCCAGACAACCGTCGTGTCCGGAGGCCGCGCGGGGACTGCCGCGGGCGCTACCTCGAAGAGTGACATGATCCGATTCTACCTTTACCGGTCGCGCGAACCGATCTGGCGAGTCGCACCTCGCTCGTTCAGAACCGGCTAACTACCGCAATGGCATATCTAGCGCGAGACTATGGGACGTGATATTCGACGGATTCTCCCATCAGCTTCCAGACATCGACCCCGGCGAAACTGAGGAGTGGATTGATTCACTCGAAGCAGTCGTCGACCAACGCGGGAAGTCTCGAGCCCAATATCTCCTCATGAGGCTGCTCGAGCTCGCGCGGTCACGCCAGGTTGGCTTCCCTGCGACCGTTTCGACGCCCTACGTCAACTCCATTCCGCCGGACCAGGAACCGTGGTTCCCGGGCGACGAGGACATGGAGCGCCGTATCCGACGCTATGTGCGCTGGAACGCGGCCGTGATGGTGACTCGCGCGAACATGCGTGATGCCGGAATCGGTGGCCACCTTTCGACCTACGCGAGCTCGGCGTCGCTCTACGAGGTCGGGTTCAACCACTTCTTCCGCGGGAAAGACGAAGATGCCGGCGATCAGATCTTCTTCCAGGGGCATGCCTCGCCCGGTATCTACGCGCGCGCGTTCGTCGAGGGCCGCCTCGATGAGACACAGCTCGACAACTTCCGGTTCGAGGTTGACGGGAACGGGCTCTCGAGTTATCCCCACCCACGACTCATGCCGGAATTCTGGGAGTTCCCGACGGTGTCGATGGGGCTCGGCCCGATCAACGCGGTGTACCAGGCGCATTTCAACCGGTATCTCGAACATCGGGGAATCGTCGACACCAGCAACTCTCGCGTCTGGGCGTTTGTCGGAGATGGCGAATTCGACGAGCCGGAATCAAAGGCCGGGCTGAGCCTCGCCGCGCGCGAGGGTCTCGACAATCTGGTCTTTGTCGTCAACTGCAATCTCCAGCGGCTCGACGGTCCGGTGCGCGGAAACGGAAAGATCATCCAAGAACTTGAGGCTCTGTTCCGCGGCAATGGGTGGAATGTGATCAAGGTGATCTGGGGTTCGCGCTGGGACGAGCTCCTTGCTCGCGATGTGGACGGCGTGCTGCTCAACAAGATGAACATCACGCCAGACGGGGACTTCCAGAAGTTCGCGACTGAATCCGGCGCCTATATCCGGGAGCACTTCTTCGGCCCCGATCCAAGGTTGCGTGCGCTCGTCGAACATCTCAGCGACGCCGAGCTGCAGAGTCTTCCGAGAGGTGGGCACGACTACCACAAGCTCTATGCGGCCTACCGGGCGGCGACGGAGCACCGCGGCTCGCCGACGGTGATACTCGCCAAGACAATCAAGGGCTGGACTCTCGGACCGGCGATCGAAGCGCGGAACGCGACCCACCAGATCAAGAAGATGACAACCGACCAGCTTCGAACGCTGCGCGACACGCTGCACCTCACCGATGAGATCTCCGATGAGGCACTCGAGGCCGATTACCCGCCGTACCATCGTCCCGATCCCGGGTCTCCGGTCTATGACTACATGATGAACCAACGTCGTCAGCTCGGCGGCTCGGTCCCGAGGCGCGTCGTGCGCGACGAGGGCCTCGCCGGACTGGTGCAGCCAGAACCGGCCGCGTTCGCCGAATTCTGGAGCGGCTCGAGAGGTCAGTCGGTATCGACCACGATGGCCTTCGCACGAATGCTGAGAAACCTTCTGCGAGACCCGAACCTCGGGAAGTACGTCGTGCCGATCATCCCGGACGAGGGAAGAACCTTCGGCCTCGATGCGCTGTTTTCCGAGGTCAAGATCTACGCGCCCGGGGGTCAGACCTACACCTCGGTCGACGCGGGCCTCCTCTTGCAATACAGCGAGAGCCAGCAGGGCCAGATCATGGAAGAGGGCATCAACGAGGCGGGCGCAATGGCAGGTTTCATCGCCGCCGCCACCTCGTACGCGACCTGGTCGAGACCGATGCTTCCCTTCTATCTCTACTACTCGATGTTCGGATTCCAGCGGACTGGTGACGCGATCTGGCAGCTGGGCGACCAGCGCGGTCGGGGTTTCCTGCTCGGCTGCACCGCGGGGCGCACCACATTGAACGGAGAGGGGCTCCAACATGAGGACGGGCACTCGCTCATCCTCGCCGAAACCGTACCGAATGTCTGTTCCTACGATCCGGCCTTTGCCTACGAGGTTGCGACAATCGTTGAATACGGCATCAAGGACATGTACGGCCCTGAGGGCCGCGACGTGTTCTACTACGTGACGCTCTACAACGAGAACTACCCGATGCCCGAGATGCAACCCGGGCGCGAAGAGGAGGTCAAGAGCGGCATCATCCACGGTCTGTACCGGTTCGCAGAGCCGGCAGCGGTCGCTGACGGAAAGGGCCATTCCAAGGGCGCCCGTCAGGCGACGATCCTCTTCTCGGGCAGCGCGTGGCACGAGGCAATGCGTGCTCGTGACATCCTCGCAGCGGACTGGAACGTCTCGACCGAGGCCTGGTCGGTCACGAGCTACAAGTCGCTTCGAGAGGACGCGCTCGAAACCGAGCGCTGGAACCGCCTCCACCCGACCGCGACACCGAAGGTCGCCTACGTGCGAAGGATCCTCGAGGCATCTGCGGGGCCGATCATCGCCGTCTCGGACTTCATGAAGGCCGTGCCGGACATGATCTCGAGGTTTGTCGACAGACCATTCACCACACTCGGTACCGACGGTTACGGTCGATCCGACACGCGCGAGTCACTCCGTCGTCATTTCGAGATCGACGCGGAGCACATCGTCATCGCCGTCCTGAGCGAGCTCTATGCGCAGGGATCCGTCAGCGCGGAAGAGGTCGCCAATGCCATCAAGATCTACGACATCGATGCCGAGGCGATCGACCCGCGGCTTGTCTAGTCGCATTCGGCACCACCTCGGGAAGCGAGATGAACCGATTGTCCGTTGATGTTGCGCAATGCTCGCTGTATCTGTGTACTCCCGACCGTGCAGATCTCGGACATTTTGTCAGTGAGTGCATCTCCGGCGGTGTCGACATTGTCCAGCTTCGAGAGAAGAATCTCGACGCTCGCGACCTGATCGCGCGCGCAACTCTCCTCAGGCAGGTCTGCTCGGACCGAGGAGTCCCATTCATCATGAACGACCGGCCAGATCTGGCGCTCGAGGTCGATGCGGATGGCGTCCACGTCGGACAAGACGATGCCCCTGTCGCGCTGGCGCGCAAGATTCTCGGCGACGAGAAGATCGTCGGTCTTTCGACGCACTCGGCGCGCGAGTTCGACGCGGGTCTGCGCGAGCGCGTCAGCTATCTCTCAGCCGGCCCGATCGTCGCGACGCCAACAAAACCGGGCCGCGAGGGAACCGGGATGGATTTCATCTCACACGCACGCGCCACGCTTGAGTCATCGAACGACAGTGCCCAGCCTCTGCCGTTCTTTGTAACGGGCGGAATAACTCCGGCGACGGTGCCGGCCGTTGTGGCGGCTGGCGGAACCCGGTTTGTTGTCGTCCGATATCTCACGGAATCGGACAATCCAGAACGCAGCGCGCGCGAGTTGCGCGTCGCAATCGAGCGCGCGATCGAGTCTCACGCGCGCTAGGGCATTCATGCCAAAGGTGAGGCGCAAGCGCCTCCCCTTTGCAGTCTCGCAAGAGACTGTACGTCCTAGCTGAAATTAGCTTGACCTATCGGAACTCCTCGGGTGGGACGACCTCCCGACCGATCGAGATCAAGGGTGTCTGGTTGGATTCACCAGGTGGTCCAGCGAGCCGCCTAACGGCCAGCCACCTCCAGTGTCCCAAAACGTTGATCTGACAAGTTTGGACCACCTCCTCTCTCTGGTGAACAAAGGATATCGACCCGCTGTTCGCGAGGCCAGCATTTGTCGAACTAGGACTTCGTCGTCCGTCTTTGGTAGGCGAACATCCGAAACCGTCGCCGCGTCGCGCGGCCGCCGCGCGTCGTTGCCGTCACGACGAGAGAGGCTCCTCGTCGAGTGAGCGCCTTGACCATCTCGCGTCCATACGAGGTCAATGGGACGTGGATGACGTGCATGCGAGTCGACGTGTCCCGGTAGAGCACCCGGGCGACGACGGACTCCTCGAAGACGGAGATCGAACCGGTTCCCTCGCTCAATCTCACGAGATGACGGGCGGTCACCGTGAGCGATCCCCGACAGAGCGTGCTGCTGCAGCGAATCGCAAACGACAGTCCATGCGCTGCAACTTCGACGGGAGCCCCGAGCATCGAGACCTGTGGACGAGGCGTTGACCCGACAGCTGCCGCGACCTTTGCCACGACGGCCACCGCGGTGGTGACCGGTGTGGACGCAATCGTCACCGGTGTCACTGTCGCGCGAGCCTGTACGGACGCGACGACGGTGGTGACGGTGGTCGCCACCGTTGTGGTGGTTGTTGTGGTTGTGGTCGTGGTCGTTGTCGCCGGAGACGCCGGCGCGACCGGGGTGCTTGAGACCCGGGCGCTCTCGGTACTCGTTCCGATCGCATTCTCGGCAATGACCGAGAAGTCATAGGTGACGCCGTTGCTCAGATTCGAGATCGTGTGCGACGTTGCGACCGAACCGAGATCGTCCGTCGCGATCGGAAGGGTCTGGCCGTGGTCATAGACCTCGACGAGATAGTCGGTTACCGCACTCCCGCCACTGCTCGCCGGAGCGGTCCAGCTGAGTGTGACCGCAGCGTTCGAGGAGGTCGCGCCCGCAGCTCGCGGCATCGACGGCGAGAGGACGACACGGGAAACCAAGTAGGAACTGTGGTCGACTAGCGAGAGGCTGCCGTCGGGGAGCGACGCGACGCCGTAGGGGGCGTAGAGAAGGCTCTGGTTGGCGATCGTCCCCGAGCTGCTCACGTTGCTCAGCCCCGTGCCACCGATGACAAACAGGTCATTTTTGGTCCAGGCGGTCGAACTCGAGAGCGCGTAGCCGGGGTTGTCACCGGCCAGCGCCAGCACATCGAGCGAGGAGTGATTCGCCTCGCCGACGATCAGGTCACCCCCTGCATCGAAGGCGACGCCGTGTGGTGCATTGAGCTTCGTGAGCGCGGACGATACACCCGCAGTGGTCGCGACATCGGGCCCGCCGCCGAGGATGCGATAGAGGTCGCTACTCGTCCATGACGCGCCGATTCCGTACCCGGGATCGGTCGCGCTCGACGCGAGGACATCGACCGCGTTGTGCCCGAGATCCGCGATCGCGATGTTTCCCCCGGTGTCGACCGCGACGCTGTCGGGTTGGTTCAGCGCCGCACTCGTCGCCGCGATCCCGGAGCCGGTCGGCACCGTGAGACCGCCGCCCGCGATGACATAGAGATCACCTGCAGTCCTCGAACCCCCCGAGCCTGTTCCCAGCGAGAGCAGGTCGACCGCGTTGTCGGAGGTGTCCGCGATCACGAGGTTGCCGGCGCCGTCGACGGCAACGCCGAGGGGCTGGTTCAGTGCCGCGGCGGTCGCCACCTCACCACCGACGGTCGGCGTCGTCGAGCCGCCGCCGGCGATGACATAGAGATCACCCACGGTCCACGCACCCGAGATGACATAGCCCGGGTTGTGCGAGCTCTCCGCGACGACGTCGATCTCGCTGTTCGAGGTGTCGGCGATCACGACGTCGCCCGAGCCGTCGTGTGCGACGGCGCTTGGACGCAATCCGCTCACCGAGGTGGCCGGCGTCCCGGAGGTCGACGGTGAGAGCGTGCCCCCGCCGGCGAGCACATAGGTGTCACCGATGACCGGATTCGCCACACCGTTCACCTGGTAGCCGCTCGCCGAGGCGCGCACGACGAGGTCGACCTCGCCGTTGCTGGTGTCGGCGACGAGGATGTTGCCCACGGAGTCGGACGCGATGCCGCTCGGACTGGCGAACCCGACGAGCGTCGAGGACGTGCCCGTCGAACCGGGAGGGGCGGGCGCATTGCCGCTTCCAGCGATGAGATAGAGGTTGTTCGCCGAGGCCGCGAGTGCCTCCGATCCGTTCACCGAGAGGCAGAGTCCGATGACGGCGACTACGGCGACGGGCGCCGCCCATTCCCGTCGCATACGACGGACGGCCCCCGCGGGTCGCGATCGCTCTGACTGCACGCTGCCAACCACAGTCTGCACCCCTACCCCCATACCTACCGTCCAGAGCGAAAACCTCGCAAAGGATCGGGGGTGGGCCCCATCAAGAGAGCACGCCGCCTGCCTCCATGAGTTGCTGGCACATTGTACGGGTCGACGGTGCGGGCGCAACGGTTTGTCCCCAACTCTGACCGCGCGCCGGTATCGTGGCGAGATGGCACTCCATTACGAGGACTCGCAGCTCGAGATCCACCGATTTGTCGTTGGGCCCGTCGCCAACAATGTCTTCGTGTTGCGATGCAAGGCCTCCGGGGACGCGCTGCTGATCGATGCCGCAAATGAACACGAGCTTTTGCTGGAGGTGTGTCGCGACCTGGGAGTGCGCCGCGTCCTCGAGACGCACGGCCATTGGGACCATATCCAGGCGGTCCCGGCGCTCCGCGATGCGGGGTACGAGGTCTCCGTCACCGGCGCGGACTCGGCGATGCTTCCCTCGTACGACCTGATTCTCGACGACGACCAGGAGGTCACCGTGGGGCGGGTGCGACTGCGCACGATCCTCACCCCGGGCCATACTCCCGGTTCGATGTGCTTCTCTGTGGTCGGATCGCCGATCCTTCTCTCCGGCGACACCCTCTTCCCGGGCGGACCCGGCAACACGAAGACCGACCTCGGGGACTTTGACCTGATCATCGAATCCATCGACAGGCGGATATTCCGCCGTTTTGGCGACGACACACTTGTGCTTCCGGGCCACGGAAACGACACCACCCTCGGCCTGGAACGCCCGCACCTCGACGAGTGGATTGCCAGGGGCTGGTGAGGACCCGCGACCGGAACCGTGATTAGCACTACCGACGTAGGGGAAATCAAAATCTGCGCCTAACATGGTGTTCATGGCCGAGCAAAGCTCCACACCGATTTCCGCACCCCTCCTCGTCGTCGAAGACCTCTGGGTGGAGACCGAGGGAAAGACAATCCTCAAGGGCATCGACCTCACGGTCAACGCCGGAGAGCTCCACGCGATCATGGGACCGAACGGATCGGGCAAATCGACGTTCGCGAATGTGCTGCTTGGCAATCCCAGCTTTGACGTCAAAAGGGGAAGGATCCTGTTCAAGGGCGACGATGTCACGCTGCTCGCATCGGATGCCCGAGCGAAGCTGGGAATGTTCCTCGCCTTCCAGTATCCCGAGGAGATCGCCGGAGTTCCCCTCTCGCAGTTCCTCCGCCAGGCCGTCGCCGCACGCCGCCAGACCGAGGTCTCGGTTCTCGAGGTGCGCTTCCAGATGCGTGAGTGGCTCCAGCGACTGGGAATGGATCTCTCCTTCGGGGAGCGTCACCTCAATGACGGATTCTCCGGGGGTGAGAAGAAGCGAAACGAGATCTTGCAGATGGCGCTTCTCGACCCCGAGATCGCCATCCTCGACGAGACCGACTCGGGACTCGATATCGACGGTCTACGCGCGGTGGCGCGCGGAGTCGAGGAGGTCCGCAAGTCGCGCCCCGACCTAGGGGTCATCATCGTGACGCACTATCGTCGCATCCTCGACGAACTCCGGCCGGATTTCGTGCATGTCCTCGTCGACGGCAA
>DAIDIA010000259.1 GCA_027459565.1 Acidimicrobiaceae bacterium
GCAGGGTCCACTCCAAACTCGTGTTGCAGGATCCCCCGCGTCCACAGAGCCGCCGTCTGCTGATATTCAGGCACACCGACCCGTTTCCCCTCGAGATCCGCCGGTACCTCGATTCCGGCGGCATCGCTCACAAGCACGTTCGTATGGAAGAACATCCTCGAGGTGAAGATCGGCAACGCGATCCACGTGTCGATGCCATGGTCGATCGAGATCAAGAGGCTTGAAAGCGACATCTCGGAGATCTCAAATTCTTGAAAGGCGAGCTGGCGCCAAAAAATCTCAGAGCCGTGGATCGCGCTGCAGTGGAGATCAATTCCCTCAGGTTGAACCTGTCCGGAGAGAACCGGCTCCGATCGAGGGTTATTTCCAATCGCAAATCCCAATTCAAGTCTGTCCATGATCTCCCCCGTCGATCGTCTGTGCCCGCGTGCGCTCCACCCAAGAGTGCCGACCTCGAGCCCTCGGACTCCGAGATCGCTTGGTACTGGCGCGGTTCAAGTATTTAGCATGGGTAACTATAATCAGGCTATTGTCGCAGTTCGAGAGACGCGTCGTTGGTGCGCCGCGACCGCGTCTGATTCAAATTTCAGGCGTTGAAAACGAGGGAGGACAGCATGGCAACGGTGGAGGAACTTCAGGTCCAGGTCAATGCACTCGAGGTACGTCTCGCCGCTTTGGAGCGGTCGCTCTTTGGCGAGCGGCATGGTGCGCTTGAAACCCGTTCGACGCGTACGGTGCCAACCCCGACGAGCACGAAGTAGACAGAGGGTCTCAGCGGTCATTTCAGCCCCGGACTCTCCGCTCGGGGGCAGCGCACCGGTACCGACCCTGCGGGGATGCCTTGGTCCGGGCCCTTCGTATTGCTACTTCGTCAGCGCGCGTTCGTGGGAGCTTGGTAGATCGCCCCGATAGTGCAGAAACTCCGGAAGGAACCGCGCCATTACAAGAGCGCCGAGGATGCAGCCGAGACCACCGGATATCACGGAGAAGTTGACTCCGAATGCACCGGCGACAAGTCCCGCTTCGCCGTTCCCGAGCCTCGGACCGGCGTTGATGACCCCAATCTGTATTGCCGAGAGTCGTCCGCGCATCTCATCAGGCACCTCACGCTGAATAATCAGATTGCGAAAGACCGCGGAGATCACGTCGGCTGCTCCCGCGCACGCGATACACCCGAGAGCCAGCAGTGAACTGGACGCGAACCCAAATCCCGCGATCGCCACTCCCCACAATGCGATCGCGACAAGCACCGCCCGTCCCTGATGAATGACACGCGAGGTCCAACCACTGAGCAAAGCCATACTGAACGAACCAACCGTCGGCGCAGCGTACAAGAGCCCAAGAAAGTGGGCTCCGCCATGGAACTTTGTCAGCGCGATTGCCGGAAACAGCGCGGTCGGCATCCCGAGCACCGTCGCGTTGAGGTCTGCAATGAAGCATGCCTGTATCGCGCGCTTGCCGCGCAGGAATGTGAAACCCTCAACAATCGAACTGAGTCCGAATTTCCGCCCGCCACCGGCAAGCGGTACGGATGATATCGAAACCAGCGCGAGAAGTGCGGCACCGAACGTCGCCACATCGACCCAGTAGGCGCCGGCGAGACCTGACAGAGCCAGGAGTGCTCCAGCGACCACAGGTCCGACGATGTATGAAAGCTGTTGAAGGAGTTGACGAATTGAACTTGCCGCGGCGAGCGACTCTCGATCAACGAGGGTGATCATGAGCGCCATCCGAGTTGGGCTGTCACAGCCATTTGCTCCGGCGGTGACTGCCGCGAGAACGTAGATCAACCACATCGCCGGATGATGTGAGGATGCGTTCAGTGCCAAGCCAACGCTTGCGAAGGCCATTATCACCTGCGTGATGATCAGAAGGCGACGACGGTCCATTGCATCAGCCAGCGGACCGCCAAGGAGCGACCCGACGAGCGCGGGACCAAGTTGCACAAGGCTGATGAGTCCGACATCAAGTGAGGATCCGGTCATGCGGTAGATCTGGTAGGAGACTGCGACAATCGTGATCTGCGAACCCAGCAGGGAGACGACGTAGCCGATCCAAAGACGCCGAAACTGGGGGAATCTGCGCAAAGGCGTAATGTCGACAAAAACCCCCATTTACGAAGACTACCTCGCGCGAGATTGGACTCTCTGCCTCAGAACAAACGCCGCAAGAATCGGGATCAATGTCGGCAACTTCTGACCGGGCATCAAGAACTATCGTGAAGAATCAGACGAGGGACCGCGACAAAACCCAGGAGTTCTGTTGAATCGAATAGATCAGCTGGTTCGACAGAATGCCGCGCTGCCGTCGCCACTGTCCAATATTCGCAAACACGTCATTCTTGTGATCTGTTGCGTAAGCCTATTCATGAACTACCTCGACAGCACGATCCTCAATGTTGCACTGCCCTCCCTTCAACATGCCTTCAACGCCGATGAAGCGGCATTGCAATGGATCGTCGACAGTTTTCTCCTCGTCTTGACATGTCTCCTGATTCTTGCTGGTTCCCTCGCGGACCGTTTTGGTCGTCGGCGCGTACTTGTCACGGGCCTCGTGATATTCATCATCGGATCATCGGGATGCTCGGTATCGGGAAACGTCGTAGAGCTTGCGATTGCGCGCGTGGTCACCGGCGTGGGTGGCGCGATGCTGGTACCGACCACACTTTCAATTGTGCGAAACACATTCACCGACAGAGCGGATCTTGCACGCGCGATCGGGATCTGGAGCGGCGTCTATGGAATCGCCTGCGCATGCGGACCCTTGATTGGGGGAATACTGATCGACACCACTGGATGGCGGTCCATCTTCCTCGTGAATATTCCCGTCGGTCTTGTCGGAATCGCCTTTGCACTTGCATATATTCCTGAATCCGTCGCGGAGCGGCCCCGTCAGATCGATCTCAAAGGTCAGGTGCTGATCATCGCTTTTCTGGGGTTGCTGGTCTTCTCAATCATCGAAGCGCCGGGAAGGGGTTGGACCGCTCCGCTCACAGTGCTGGGATTCACAGTCTCAGTCGCGCTCTTCCTCCTGTTTTTGTGGGTGGAGGCCCGACAGGTGGAGCCGCTGTTTGAGATCCGGTTCTTCTCAAATGTTGCATTTGCAGGCGTCAACATGCTTGCGATCATCACGTTCATTCTGATGGCGGGTTTTCTCTTTCTCAATACGATCTACCTGCAGCAGGTTCGCGGACTCTCCGCACTTGGCGCCGGGCTGTTCACGCTTCCGCTGATGATCTCCATTGCAATCTGTGCACCGATATCGGGTCGCTACCTATCCATCCACGGTCCAAAACTTGCCATGATGCTTTCCGCACCGCTCGCAATGAGTTCATTTGCCATGCTGCTTTTCACTCGTCCATCGACGCCTGTGGGATATCTCTTTGTCGCCTACATCCTTCTCGGGATGTCGCTGGGTACCGTCAATCCGACCATCACCCACACCGCTGTTGCCTCGATGCCGCCGGAACAGGCCGGTGTCGCTTCGGCAATCGCCTCCACCTCTCGACAGATTGGGAGCGCATTCGGCGTCGCCGTTCTGGGATCGGTCGCGGCGACCTTCTTGCACCGAACGCTCTCGTCAAACCTCGCACCACTACACCTCTCCACAATCTTGCAGGCCCGGGTTGAGCAGACCGGCATCGGAGCCCTGAGTCAGGGCTTCGGCAACGCGTCGTCACAGATCCATCGAGTCGCCGGGGCTTCCTATACCGACGCGTTGCGCGTTGCCTGGTGGATCTGCATTGCGCTTTGCGGTCTCTGGTTTCTCGTAGCTCGACGGACCACAACCGCCAACGCGCTGGAGGCATCGATACGCTCCGGGGCCGACCAATTCACGGAGGAGTACGCATGACTTGCCGATTGCAACTCCACGCGATGCCCAAAATGGATAGGAGCGATTATGTCCGATAACGCGCACCTCGAGAGCCACCTTCCGCCCGCAGACGATCGCTACTTCGAGGATTACCGCACAGGAGTCGCCTACGAGTGCGGATCCTTCTCGGTTGACGAACAAGAGATCATCGGATTCGCCACTCGTTATGACCCGCAGCCGATGCACACTGACCCCTCGGTCAGCGGTGGCGTCGTGGCAAGCGGATGGCACTCCGCGTGCCTGGCGATGCGACTCATCGCTGACAATTTCCTGTCGCGTGTTGCCGGGCTCCCCTCGCCCGGAGTCGAGACAATCGCCTGGACTCGCCCGATTCACCCGGGAGAGCTGATCCGGGTGACGGCGACGGTCGAGAAGAAGCGTGTCTCTCGTTCCAAGCCGGATCGAGGGATACTCACCACCACGTTCGTTGCTCGCAACTCCGATGGAGTCGCAGTTATGACCTTCCGGGCTAGCAGCTTCGTATTGCTACGCGACCGACCCACGTAACTGCGCGAGTCGGTTCATGACGGTTGATCCGGGGCCAATGCACTGATTTTTGGTTCCTGGTCTCCCACCCTGGAGATCAGCTGCCTGACCCTCCAGGAGTTCACGGTATCGGGGATATCCTGACGAAAATGCGCTCCTCTTGATTCTTCCCGAGAGAGTGCGGACCGTACGATCAACTCGCTCAGCATCACCATGTTCGCCTGCTCAATACTTTCTTGGTTGCAGGGAACACGACTCTTTGGGTATTGCTCGAACATCTTGAGCAAGAGTTCGAGTCCATGCCTGTCCCTTATGACGCCGGCATAAAGATCCATCGCGAGTCGAATCTGACGGCGATCGGTGGAGTTGCGCGTCGATGCCAGCTTACGGGGAACATCCTCGAAATCGACGTTCCGGCTACGCCCACTCGTGGACGCGATGTGGAGCGCAATCCGACGGCCGAACACCACTCCCTCGAGGAGTGAATTTGAAGCGAGCCTGTTCGCGCCGTGAATACCAACCGACGCAGCCTCGCCAACACTGTAGAGGCGAGGGACCGATGTGAGCCCATCGACCGAGGTCCGTACTCCTCCAATGCTGTAATGCGACGCGGGCGAAACGGGTATCTGGTCACGGGCGGGGTCCACACCAATTTGCCTCAGGGATGCCGATATGGTCGGAAATCGCGCGGACATCATCGAGGCGATCGGTCGCGCATCGAGATACAGCTGGTCTACCCCCTGAGCCACCATGAGTTCGACCATGCGACGGGAAACGACGTCGCGCGGGGCAAGGTCACCTCGGGGATGCGCTCCCTCCATTACCAAATCGCCATGGCCATCACGAAGCACGGCACCCTCTCCCCGGAGTGCCTCTGAGATCAGAGGGCGCGGATCGCGATCGCTGACCAGGACCGTTGGATGGAATTGCACAAACTCCATGTCGGCCAGTTCGGCGCCCGCGCGATAAGCAACCGCCATTCCGTCACCAGTGCATGACGCAGGACTCGTTGTCGCCGAGTAAATCTGACCTGCTCCCCCGGATGCGAGGACTGCGAAAGAGAAGCGGACTAGATGGACCTCGCCGGCGATGAGCACGATTGCTCCTGCGGCGTGTCCGTGTCGATCGAGTAAGAGATCGACGAGAAATGCCTCGTTGAGGATGGAAATACCGCGCGAACCCACGGCTTCGAAGAGCGACCGCGAGATTTCGGCGCCTGTAGCGTCACCGCCCGCGTGGACGATTCTGCGGCGCGAATGACCGCCTTCAAGCGTCAGAGCCAGCCGGCCGTCGATCTTGTCGAATTTCGTTCCCGTCTTCTCAAGGAAGGCAATTGCATCAGGTGCCTCGGAGGTAAGCACAGCAACGGCCGCTGGATCGGCGATCCCGACTGCGGCCACCAGCGTGTCAGTGGCATGGATCGAAGGTTCGTCATCGGATCCCACTGCGGCCGCAATCCCCCCCTGCGCATACGGGGTTGATCCATCGCCGAATGGACCTTTCGAGAACACGAGGATTTTCAGCGAATCTGGCAGTGAGCTTGCAACAGTGAGCCCGGCTATTCCGGATCCGAAGATTGCGACGTCGCATTCAAGCACGGGGGCATCGTCAAGTGTCGCCCAGGATACAAACCGGCCCCCGTCTCCCATCATTTTGCGGAACCGAACCTCTACTCGCCAAATTTCGAGGAGTTGCCGATGGCGATCATCGCTTCGACCGCTTTGAGCGCTCGCGAGCCAATTTCCCTATCGACGGTCACCTCGTATTTCTCGGTCAACTCCGTCTCCCTGAGGCAGCTCAGCAACTTCTCGGGCGTAATCATCTTCATGTACCGACAGACTGCAGCCGGATTGACTGCCTCGAAAGTTGCGCGGGGATTCGCCGCTTTGAGCTGATGAATGATGCCAGTCTCGGTCGCGACAAGCACGTGAGAATCGCCGGCACCTTTCGCGTAATCGACCATCGATCCCGTTGAAACGACATGAGCGCGCTCCGCGGGAATCTCCCCGGATTCCACGAGATACAGCGCCGCGGAGGTACAACCGCACTCCGGGTGAACGAGGAGTTGTGAGTCGGGAGACGCCTCCAGACGAGCTCTCAGCGCAACCGGTGTGATTCCGGCGTGCACGTGACATTCACCCATCCAAAGAGAGATCTTCCGACCGGTCACCCGTGCGACATGAGCGCCGAGGAAGTAATCGGGAAGGAAGAGGATCTCGGCATCCTCAGGCAGTGATTCGACGATCTCCACCGCATTCGACGAGGTGCAACAGAGATCAACCTCCGCTTTCACCGCAGCACTCGTATTGACATATGCGACGACAATCGCCTGGGGATGTTCCCTCTTCCACGCGACCACCTGCTCTGCGGTAATGGTGTCGGCGAGGGAACATCCGGCATTGGGGTCCGGAATCAGAACGGTCTTGTCTGGCGACAGAATCTTCGCAGTCTCTGCCATGAAGTGCACACCACAGAAGACAATCGTCTCTGCTTCACTTGCCGCGGCTATTCTCGAAAGCGCAAGCGAGTCCCCGACATGATCGGCGACGTCCTGGATCCAGGGAACCTGATAGTTGTGGGCGAGCACAATTGCGTTTCGCCTCTGGGCAAGACTTCGCACCTCTCGCGCGAATGAATCAAAGTCTGTTGGGAGCTCTGTCTGCACGGTTTCGGTCATCTCGCACTTTCCAGTTACAAAGGATGAAAGACGAAGAATAGGGGGATAACCAATGCTAGCCGCTCGGTCGTTTTTCCCTTACGCCGTCGGACGAACCGGGTACACCCTTCCGGCCCTGAATAACATAAGGATCCGGACAGCACACGGGAGAGCCGGTGTCACATCGGTTCCTCCCGTTGCAGGCAACAGGAGCCGTGGCGTCGAGCGCCCTCTGCAGCATGAGGTCGCCATTCGAAATTCGACACCCGATGGTGCGGGGCGTCTTCGATGACTTCCGGGTCGTCGCGGGCATGAGTTCGGCGAATAACCCCTGCAGGCAGGTTGCGAACGGTCGCGTTCGGTCCACTGCGCCTTCGACGATCAACGCTGATTTCAAAGGAGTATGAATCATGCCGGGAATGGGCACGGGTCGCGGATCCGTGACATCAACAGCCCTCGCGATCGCGTTCCACCGATCGATCTTGCACCAATGGTTCATCATTCTCGGAATGCTCGCGGCGCTGTTCGCCGTATGGAATTTCCTGCGTCTCGCCGCCATGAAGAGCCAGACAACGCGCCACCCGGTCCCTTTGCAATACGCTCCATCGAGTTTGAGAGAACCCAGTGCGCGCAGATTCCTGCGCGTCGCCTTTGGTGGACTCTGGCTCTTCGACGGCCTCTTGCAGAGTCAGTCGGCTATTCCTGCCGCACTGGCGAACACGGTCATCAAACCCGTTGCTGCCTCATCCCCCGCCTGGGCCGCTTTGCTCTCCAATCACGCGATCTCCGTCTGGAACGACCATCCCGTAACTACCGCGACCGCGGTGTTTTGGATGGAGATCGGGTTGGGGATCTGGCTGTTGAGCGCTTCGCGCGGTCCGCTCTCGCGGTTTGCTGGATACGCAAGCGCCAGCTGGGCTCTTGTCGTATGGGTCTTCGCGGAGGTCTTCGGGGGCCTTTTCGCTCCCGGTTACTCCTGGCTCTTTGGCGCGCCGGGCGCGGCCCTTGCCTATCTCGTTGCCGGAGTCCTCGTGGGATTGCCAGACCGGTGTTGGAGATCTTCCCTGCTCGGCCTTGCACTGCTCCGCGCTCTTGGCGCCTTCCTGATCGCAATGGCAGCTCTCCAAGCCTGGCCGAATCGCGGATTCTGGGAGGGTCGAAGGGGTGATCCATCGGTCCTGGGAACGCTCCCGGCAATGCTCAGCGTCATGAAAAGGTCATCTCAGCCAGGATTCTCGAGATCGCTCGTCGCGCATATGGCGAACCTGAGCGCTAGCCATGGTTTCGCAATCAACCTTGTCGTTGTACTGGTGCTTGGTCTGGCCGGAATTGCCCTCTTGACGACCGTTCTCCGGGACGGCAGGGCCCGGACCGCCCGCGGTTGGATCCCGCTGCTACCCGTCGTAATCGTCTACCTGGCGGCCTCTCTTGTCGTCTGGGTCTCGATTCAGGACTTCGGCCTCTTCGGCGGTGTCGGAACCGATCCCAACAGCATGATCCCGATCGCGTTCATCCTCGTCAGTGCGCTTCTGGCCACGAAAGGATCCCCACTGCCCACGAACGACGATCTTGCGCCAGTTCATTCAGGCGCACGAAACTTCGTCGAGACGCTGCGCTCCCAAGTAGTGCATGATCCGAATCAATCGATCCGAACATTCGTTTCCTTCGGTGGACTTTTCGTAATCCTGCTCGGCGCGATCTCCATGATCAGCGCGCTCTGAGACGAGCAGCCGGAGGTCACACCTCGACTCCGGTCCCCACGGGGAGCATCCAGCTCGATCAAGCCTTCGCTAACGAGCGATTACCGGATTTCGCGCTGGGAGATTCGCTCCATATCCGGACAGGGGTGCAGGCGATCAGGTCGCAACCGTGAGGTCACTCCCGCAGAATTTGCATCTGGTCGCCGCGAGCGGAATGTCTCCGGACAGACAGCTCGGACACGTCTTTGTCGGAGGAGGGTCTCCGAATACGGTGGTTCCCCGTCGGCGCATGTAGGCGCGATAGGGCACCACGATCACAAAGTAGACAACGGCCATGAAGATGACGAAGTAGACGATCGCCGAGATGAACGCGCCGACGTTGATGCGTTGGCCATTAAGTGTCCACCCAATGCCCTTTCCCTTGGCGCCACCACCTGCCATCGCATTGACCAAGGGTGTGATGAGGTTATCGGTAAAGGACTTGATCAGTGTGCTGAAGGCAAGTGCGACGACCAAACCCACAGAGACGACGATGACCTGCCCCTGCATGAAGAAATTCTTGAATCCCTTGATCACGAGCCCTCCCTCTCAACTTTTGCGACCTCTTACCCCACGCGCGTCGATGCTATATCGCGCGCGATCAAATCAAAGGGAATCAGCTCCATTTGGTACGCATGGACCCAGGATCGCAGATCGCCTCAAGATGCCCTCGCCGCACCTGTGGAATATGCTCGCGCCATGAGTCGCTCTTTCGCCCGCGCAGTCCACTCTCGATCCGTCGGCGGGTTCAATTGAGCTTCCGGGTGGCGACTCCACGCGCCGTCGAAGAGGCGTGTATGCACCTCTCTCGCGTCGACCGACATCTGAAATCCACGATTGCCAAAGTGGGGCAGGTACGCTTCGCACCGACAAGGACAAGCCACTTTGCCTACCTCGTTCGTGCGATCATCTATCAGCAACTCGCAGGACGCGCCGCGGAGACAATTCACGGGCGCGTCGTAGCGCTCCTCGAAGGTGATGTGACTCCGGAGCGTTTGTTGGACCAAGGGGCCGACGGGCTCCGCGCTGCGGGAGTATCTGCCAACAAATTTCTCGCGCTCCAGGATCTTGCTGTGCGAACGCGAGATGGCAGACTCGTGCTCAACGACCGCGATCTCTCGCGAATCGGGGACCACGAGATCATTCAGGAGCTCTCCGAGGTCCGCGGCATTGGACCCTGGACGGCGCAGATGTTTCTCATGTTCCAGCTCCGGCGGCTCGATGTCTGGCCAACCGGGGATCTCGGGGTGCGCAAGGGGTACGGATTGATCCACTCGACTCCGGAGATATCTGCCAAGGAGCTCGAGTTCGCTGGCGAGCTCCTACGCCCCTATCGTTCCGTTGCCGCGATGTACTGCTGGCGCGCGATCGACCTCGCCTAAGGCAGGACCGAACACCAGATCAGGAATGCCGATGGTGATGCGATCAGAGTCCCACCTTGGTCTTGAGACGCTCGTCGAGTGCTGCGAGGAACTCCTCTGTTGTCAGCCACGGCGTATCAGCGGAGATGAGCAACGAGAGATCCTTGGTCATCTGACCTGACTCAACGGCTTCGATGCACACCGTCTCAAGCGACTCCGAGAAGGCGACGACGTCAGGGGTATTGTCAAACTTTCCTCGATACGCGAGACCGCGCGTCCAGGCAAAGATCGAGGCAATTGGATTCGTCGATGTCGGCTTGCCCTGCTGGTGAAGACGGTAGTGCCGTGTCACGGTTCCGTGAGCGGCCTCCGCTTCGATGGTCTTGCCGTCTGGCGTCATGAGCACAGAGGTCATCAACCCAAGCGAGCCGTATCCCTGCGCCACCGTGTCAGACTGCACATCGCCGTCGTAGTTCTTGCAGGCCCAGACGTAACCCCCCTCCCATTTCAGAGCTGCCGCAACCATGTCATCGATGAGTCTGTGCTCGTATGTCAACTCCTGCGCAGCAAACTCCGCTTTGAACTCATTCTCGAAAGTCTCTTCGAAAATATCCTTGAAACGCCCGTCGTAGACCTTCATGATCGTGTTCTTGGTCGACAGGTACAGCGGGTAGTGCCGGTCCAGCGCATAACGCATCGACGCGCGCGCAAAATCGCGGATCGAGTCGTCATAGTTGAACATTCCCATCACTACTCCGCCGTGTTCGGGGAACTTGGCGATCTCGAGCACAACCGGATCGCCACCATCATCGGGAACGTAGGTCAGGAGCGCTTTACCGGCGGCGGGAACACGAAAATCCGTCGCACGGTACTGATCGGCAAATGCGTGTCGGCCGATGACAATCGGCTTCGTCCACCCGGGAACCAACCGGGGCACGTTCTTGATCACAATCGGCTCTCGAAATATCACGCCACCGAGAATGTTCCGGATTGTTCCGTTGGGGCTGCGATACATCTCCTTGAGACCGAACTCCTTCACCCGCGCCTCATCGGGGGTAATCGTCGCGCATTTCACCGCGACGCCGTACTTCTTGGTTGCCTCCGCCGAATCGATCGTGATCTGGTCATCTGTCGCGTCGCGCGATTCAATCCCGAGATCGAAATACTTGAGGTCGATATCCAGATAGGGGTAGATCAATCGTTCCTTGATGAACTGCCAGATAATCCGAGTCATCTCGTCACCGTCCATCTCGACGACGGGCGTTACGACTTTGATCTTTGCCATCTCGTGGATCTCCCCTGATTGGTCATTCGGTGCAAAACCTCTCTGATGGTAGTCCCCAACCCGACTCAGGCACCAACCACAACAGCACGGTCAGAGCTTGCTGGGTGTCGCGTCGGGCAGAGGCAGGCGGTAATTGCCAATGGGCGATGCGAGTCAATGCCTTCGAATCTTTCGAGTACCCCCAATCTCGGCACTGCCGGGTTGTCCGACGACGCAGATCTGATGGGCGAAGGCACCCAGCGGTTAACTGGTCCGCACACGGAGCCGTGCGGAGAGTCCCGAGAAGCGCTCCGACGGGTGCCCTATTGCGGCCCGTAGGGACTCTTCGCTGGCGACAATGCTCACACTGCGCTTCGCCCTCGTGACCGCGGTATAGAGGAGCTCCCTCGACAGCACCGGAGACGGGGGCTCGGGCAGCGACACGATCACGTTTTCGAACTCTGCGCCCTGACTCTTGTGAATGGTCATTGCCCACCACGTATCAATCTCGCGCAGTCGCGCGAGAGGCACTGACCGCACTTCGGAAGCCTCGGAGAAGACCGCAGTTGGCTTTCCAAGGTCAACGACAACGCCGGAGTCTCCATTGAAGAGACGATTCAGATAGTCATTTCGATTGACAATGATCGGGCGGCCGATATACCAGGCGTTGTCGCCGATGAACTCCGGATGAGCAATCTTCACCAATTGCTCGACCCGAGAGCTCCAACGCTGAACTCCCCGAAGACCGTGGCGCGTGGCGCAGATGATCTTTAAATCCGCAAGAATCTCAAGCGCATTCTTGGCATCACCGCGCCGGGCAGCGTCAATCACCGCGATCGCACTCGCAGCGACACGATGGCTCAAGACCTCCTCTTCCTCGCTGTTCCTGATCCATTGAAGCTCTTCGGATCTTGCGGTCGCGAGAATCTCGATCGCCTTGTCAGTCTGGCCAGTGCGAATCGCGTCAGCGAACTTCGCCAGAGGTGAACTCAGCCGGAAACGATGCTGTCGCTCCAGATGGACAATCGTTTCATCTATGGCTCCGTCTTGGCGTCTCTCGAGCGAATTGCCGACGATCTCGCCAAGTACTGCACCTGCTTCGACACTCTCGAGCTGGAACGGATCGCCCACGAGTACGAGACTTGCCTCCGGTCTTACTGCCTCGAGGAGTCGCGCAAAGAGTGGCAGAGAGACCATCGACGCCTCGTCGACTACGACGAGGTCATGCGCAAGCGGATTCCGGCGGTTGTGGATGAAACCACCCGTGGAATCAACCCCGAGAAGGCGATGCAACGTGGTGGCCTGCAAGGTCGATATGACGGTGCTGGTCCCGGGTGCAGTCTCGCCGGTCTCGCCGGTCTTGCTCTCTTGCTGCAGAGCAAGGGTCATCCTCTTCGCTGCCGTTGCGGTAGGTGCCGCGAGCGCTGGCTTAAGGGTCTTGTCCGAAAGTTCGGCGAACGACTGCGCCTGGTGAAGCAGTTGAGCGATCGTCCTCGTCTTGCCGGTGCCCGGCCCTCCCGATATGACGGTGAGAGGACGCGTCAGCGCGCGAAATATGGCCAGGCGCTGGGGGTCGCGAAGCTCCTCGGCACCAAAGTACCCGTCGGCGCGCGCTTCGACGAGGAATTGATCGTCGAAGAGCCCACCGCGGGCTCCCGCGCGGTCAAGGAGCTGTCGCGCGACCACAAGTTCGAAGCACCAGTATCGATCGAGGTACAGCCGATCTCCATCAAGCACAAGCGGTCGTGGTGACGCCGGGGCTTCGAACCCCGCTACGTGGACGACCGCGCTCGCAGAGAGGCGTCTCACCCATTCATCGACTGGCGGAAGAGCGGGAGCCGATGCGCCATCTCGATCGGAATCGCCCGACAGCGCAACATCGTTCACGCGATCGAGCAGAAGACACACCTGGCCCTCGCGTACCGCCCGCACACTCAGCGCGACTGCAAGAAGTACCAGGGGATCCGTTTCATGCAGCCTGCGCGCCACGGCGCGGGCAACCTGGACATCACTGGCGACTAGGCACCCCGATGTAACGTAGGGAAACAGGTGGGCGGTCTCATCGTGCACATAGGCGCGGTGCGCGATCACAAGAGCTCCAACGCGCCGTCAAGGGCGTCGCTCAGGTCGCCAAGAAGCTCCGGGGTGAAT
>DAIDIA010000260.1 GCA_027459565.1 Acidimicrobiaceae bacterium
ATACATCCATAATGTTTCCAGTAGGGATGCTGGGCGCGGGATTTCCCCCCGAGACGATTACAAGAGGGCTTGCACTCGGCGCGAAGGCCATAGCTGTGGACGCTGGGTCAACTGATTCGGGTCCATACTCGTTAGGAACAGCTACGCCTAAGCCATCACGGGATGCAATCGCTCGTGATCTTCGCCTCCTCTTGCGTGCCGTGCGCGATGCGCACATCCCCCTCGTCATTACGACGTGCGGAACATCGGGAACTGATGCGGGCGTCAACTGGATAAGCGACATTGTCGACGAGATCGCTCGTGAGGAGAGGGCACGATTTCGCGTTGCAATGATATACAGCGAATTGTCTGCCGCCACAGTTCTAAGTGCCCTCAACGAAGGCAAGATTAACGCCTTGGCACCGGCGCAGCCCCTGCGCGAGGACGTTGTGAATTCGTGTTCGCACATCGTAGGTCTGATGGGACACGGCCCCATCGCCAGCGCACTAGCCGATGGGGCCGACGTTGTCCTCGCTGGTCGGGCGACCGACACTGCTTCGGTCGCCGCTCTCGCACTGTCATTAGGTTTACCGCCGGGACCCACGTGGCACGGAGCCAAAACCGTCGAATGTGGCGGTCTCTGCACCACCACCCCGCTCAGCGGTGGCGTTCTACTACGCATTGACACCACAGGCTTCACTGTCGAGCCTTTAGACGCTAGCAACAAGTGCACTCCAACGTCGGTGGCCGCGCACATGATGTACGAAAATGCCGATCCGTTTCGCTTGCGAGAACCAGATGGCACCCTTGACACATCGTTCTCCACCTATGTTGCGCTCGACGAACGAATCGTCAGAGTGGAGGGCTCGAAGTTCGAAAAGGCCGATCAAGTAACGATCAAACTTGAGGGCAGTTCCCTTGTGGGTTACGAAACTCTGATATTGGTCGGTATCAGGGATCCACTGATACTCGCCTCAATCGATCAATGGATGAGCATCATTCGCGAAAGTGTGCACTCACGGACGGCAGAGCTACTTGGCCCCTCTCTCGCCGACTACAAAGTGGATCTTCGCGCTTACGGTCATAATGCAATACTGGGTCCGCTTGATCCCGACGACAGTATCCCCAAGGAAGTTGGGGTCTTATTCAAGGTGCGTGCCCGAGACCAGGCCACCGCCACGGCAATCGCGAAAATTGCAAATATGAACCTGCTACACCAAAACCTTCCGGGCATGACGTACTTACCGAGTTTTGCCTTCGCGACTTCCCCTGCTGAAATAGAACGAGGGGCGGCGTATGAGTTCGTCCTCAATCACACAATTGACGTTGATTCGGAGGATGAGTTGTTTCGAACTATCATGCGCGTGGTGGACCATGCCTAAGCCTCAGACCCTCGGGAATTTCGCGAATCTCGTGCGATCCAAGAACGCAGGACCGTTTTGGATCACTTTTGACGTCTTCTTCAAAAGCGACGCCGATTACGAATCGGTGAAAGAAGCCAAGATTCTGGTGCCCGCCACTATTTCATCTCTCTATCAAACTGCGTCTGACGACGTGCGTGTGTATTGGCTGCCTGCCCTGCTCGCCGCTAAGATTTCGTTTCCCCGGCCAACGACTCAGGGAAGTTTCACCGACTTCGATATGCACGCGGGTCAACACCATATTCCATTATCGGGCTTACCGATTCCATCGAGGACTGCGGCAACCTCGTAACCAATCTTCAATTGCTCGTTCCCGAAGATCGAGCAATTGAAGATTGGGGGGTTGATCTCTGGGTCAGTGAGCAGCCATTGGGACCTTATCAACGAACATCGCCCTTAATTGTCGGTGCCACTTTGTGACTCAACGAATAATGGCCGGCGGCTCATATTGCGATTGACACAATGTGCAATTTCGTCGTTATCGGATCTGATCCGAAGTATTCTTCACCAAACCCACGAGCGGCAATGACCTGGTGGCCACATTCGAGACAATAAGTCGAGAGACGATTTGAAAGATCTTCACAGTGCGGCCAAATCATAGCGCGTGCTAATAGGGTCCACAGTTTCCTCTCACGAGCTAGCGTTGTTCCAATCACGGCATCAAACTTTTGACCTCATCCAGCAAGTCAGACAGCGCCGCCTTCTCAACGGCCGCTCTACAGCAGCCATAAGTTTTGACAACGGTCGACGAATGCCCAGTCCGTCTCGAAAAAATCTTCTTCGCAATTCACCTCGTGGCATCGCGCACAGTTGGTAGAACTCAGACTGCTCTAGAGGGGATCTGACCCCATTGTCTTCTCTACACGTAGGTCGAGACTCAGAGACGCACGCTCGGTTGTCTATACGCCCTCGAGAACCATTGCCAACCCTTGCCCCACGCCGATGCAGATTGCCGCTAGACCGTATCCACCTCCGCGTCTATGTAACGCATGCGCCAAGTGTCCAACAATGCGAGCTCCGGTCGAACCGAGCGGATGTCCAATTGCTATCGCACCGCCGTGCACATTAACGATTGCAGGATCTAAATCTGGCCATTCCTTTAGACAGGCC
>DAIDIA010000261.1 GCA_027459565.1 Acidimicrobiaceae bacterium
GATGATGCCGCCACAGGTCAGGCCGACTGCGAATGCCTCGTCGTCGGAATAGCCAAAGCGCACCAGTTTCGAGGAGTTGTCCGCGATGCACGCAAGCGCCTCCTCGACGACCGCACCCTCAACACAGCCGCCCGACACCGAGCCGACGACTCGCCCGTCCTCGGAGACGACCATCGCCGCTCCCGGGTCGCGCGGACCCGATCCCTCAACCTGGACGACGCGCGCGACACAGATCTTCGATCCCTCTGCCCGGAGGCGGACAATGTCGTCAAGAACCTCGCGCACGTGACCCTCCCCTGGGAGCAAGACGCTCCCCCATGCACTTTAGGGTGCGGAGCGACCGGTCCCCGCACGTTGTTCCACGACAATTCATCGTCGCGTGGCCTCTCGATCCCCGTTTGCACAACATCCCCGCATCTCGGAGTCGCGACATCTATAGGCTCGCGCCATGGCACATCACGCGAAGATCCTCACCGTCTCCGACTCCGTTGCCCACGGTCACGCCGAGGACCGAGGAGGAGCCGCTGTCGCGGAGCTGCTCGAGGCGTCGGGGTTCATTGTCGATGAACGCGCGGTGAGCGAGGATGGCGTCGATCCGGTCGCGAACGCCCTCGTACGCCTCACCGATGGCTTCTTCGGTCTCGTGGTGACCACCGGGGGGACGGGATTCGGCCCGCGCGACCTCACTCCGGAGGGGACACGTGCGGTCATCGAGCGCGAGGCGCCGGGCATCTCCGAGGCGATGCGGCTCGTCAATCCGCTCGGTCGACTCTCGCGTTCGGTTGCGGGAACGATCGGGGGCGCGCTCGTGCTCAACACTCCGGGATCCCCAAAGGGTGCCGTCGAATGCCTCGGGGCCGTGATCGACGTCGTACCCCACGCGCTCGTCCTGCTCCAGGGTGAGAATCCCCACCCCCACACGCAACGTGCGCCCGACCGCGCGACCGACTAGGACGCCGTCGTATTCATCACAGAGGGGGCCACGACCTTCCGTGACCGACAGGAGCTTTTGGACACGGGGTAGTAAAGGCTCCACTGCGCAGATCGGTCGGCTTGTACGCGTTATACCATGGCCCGGAAACGCATCTGGCTGGCGGATCCAGAAAGAAGACCAATGATCAATGATGCTGAGGATGTTCTCGCCGCAGCAGCGATCTGTCTCGACCTTCTGGATTCTGTCCGCGACACCGACTGGAGTGTTCCCGTCCCCGGTCTTGACTTTACCGTCGCCAGCGTCGTGGCCCACGCGGCCAATGGGCCGATGTGGTACGCGTTCGATCTCTGGAGCGGACCCGGCGATGATTCGGCGCTCGACTTCAAGGTCCGAACCGACCTCGGCAACGCCGCGTTAATCGCAAGCATGAGGAGCGCCGCACAGGTGTGCGCCGCCTCCATCGCCTTCGCCCCCGTCGACCTGCGTGGCTATCATCCCGCAGGTGCCGCCGACCGGACAGGCTTCGCCGCAATGGCCTGCGACGAGATGCTTGTACACACCGACGATGCCGCCAGAGGGCTCGGGCTCCGCCTTGAACCCGATCGTGACCTCGCGGGTCGCGTCCTTGCCCGATTGTTCACCTGGCATCGACCCGACCCCGACCCCTGGCAGACGTTGTTGTGGGCAAATGGCCGGATCGACCTCCCGGGCAGACCGAGTCAGGCGAACTGGAGATGGCATTGCGCTCCACTCTCCGAGTGGGATGGGCGGCCACCGCGCGGCAACTGAACGTGAGGTCAACGGGCGTCGCTGAGTCACGGTCGGCTTAACTGGGAAGGCGAAATTGCAGCCGAACGAACGGCACACGATCCGTCCGGGGCGGCGTCGTCGACTCTCGACAGCCTGGGACGCCATGCCCGGCATGGATCTGACCTGCGCGTTACGGCCGTATCCCGGATACCACGAGGACGCAGAACGGATGGCCTGAAGGATCCGCATAGACGTGCAGCGGTTCCTCAGGATCCTCAGAGCGGTCTGCGAGGTGGCGTCCACCCAGGGACACGATGCGCCGATGCTGGTCGGCCAAGTCTTCCCGACTGACCACGGACAGATCCAGGTGAAGCTGCTGGGGCACGACGCCATCTGGCCACGTCGATCGCTGCAGCCCATCCACTTGTTGAAAGGCGAGCCGAACCTGCCCGTCAGGAGCAACGAGGACCAGCCAATCCGAGCCTTTGGGGTCGGGGTCTCCAGGCGGCGGAGCTTCGTCACCGGCGCGGTAGCGGTAACCGAGCAGCTCCCGATAAAACTCGGCCAAGGCTCGGGCGTCGGTGGCGTCGAGGACGACGGAACGCAGCATCGGATACATCGCTCTCTAGGCTTTCACAGAACATTCCACTCCGAGGCCCATCTTGAAGGCAAAAGTACGGCAGACCCAAGGACTGTGAGGCTAGCTGCGACGTTCAGGAACTCCTCACGACCCTGCTCTCGAAGGACCAGCTCGGCGATTTCAAGGTAGGACCGAGCTGTCCGCGTCCGCGCGTGTGCCACGTCCCTACCGACACTTACGATGCGAGATCAGAGTGGTTTTGTCACTTCAATGCGATCGAGGACGTTGGCGAAAAGTTGAATTTGGGTTTCGTGGTCAAGGCGATTCCGTCGCGATCGATATTCGCGATTAACTCTGAACCGCTCTTACGCCTGCCCGGGATCTCGTAGATGCCGAGGTCCAAAACTTGGAGTTGATTGCCGGTCCATGATTCAGCTGGGCCCCGCATTTGATCCAACTGGTTTTGCCTTTGTCTCTCTTGGAGTGCGGTTATCGAGAATCGAATCGAGTCGAATGAGCGCATAACTGGTGCGCGAGATCGATCAAAGATCCCGGGAATCTTGTTGCACGTGGCGCCCGATTCGATGTAGGTCGCTCACCCCGCTTGGGGGAAATTACAAGAGCGAGGCCAATGTCGCGGTCGGGTCCGCCGTCACCCCGAGCTGTAGAACCGAACAATCGAGCGTCATTCGGGCCCGCATTCGGTGGTGCCGTTTTTCATCCCGCAGAAGTCCAGCATGCGGGACAACTTCAGTCGATCCGTTCCTCGGGCGACAAGAGACTGCGGTCGGCGGTGTCCGGAGTTGGCAGGTCGCGCATGGTGCGCAGAGGGGAGGCGACGACCCAGCCGACGGCGAGGACCTCGCCGATCTGGCTGACCCATAGTGTCGGGCGAAGTCCCATCCAGGTGCCAAGTGCGCCACCGAAGAGCGCGCCGAGAGGCATCGTTCCCCAGACCAGGAAGCGCATG
>DAIDIA010000262.1 GCA_027459565.1 Acidimicrobiaceae bacterium
CTGACCACGAACCCCACCCAACTGCCATCGGCCCCCAGAAGCTGATGATGCGATAGAGCAACACCGCAAACACCGCGGAGAGCTCGGCGCCTCCGAACGAGACGAGCGCAAGAGTGAGACTCCCCTCGACGACACCAAGTCCTCCAGGGGTGATCGGAAGGTTCGCGGCGAGCTGTCCCGCCCCGTAGGCAAGCAACAGTCCCCGCCAGGGAACCGAGGCTCCCACCCCGGCAAAACTCGCGGCCAGTACCCCGCAGTCGCAGATCCAGAAACCACATGAATACAAGAGCGAGAGCAGAAGGTCACGATTACCGAGACGCACTGCAGCGAGCCTCGAGGTGAGATCGTCCATCACGACGATGACGTCGCGCCGCGGACGTCCAAGATGGTTGCGAGACCAGGTGAACAGCATATGGATGATCTTGACCAGCCAACGCCGCTGCCAGATGAGCGCATCGATCGCAGCGAAAAGGAGCAATGTCGCGGCGGTTACCCAGACGAGGTTGAACGAGGCTCCTTCATGGATCGCCATGCCGACGCCCGCACTCGCGAGCAGCGAAAGCGCGAACGCCTCGAATGCGACGGTCGCGACGATCACCCAGACCGCAACGGCCCCGTCGGCACCCTTGCGGCGATACTGCCCAAAGACGTAGAGGCCGGCGAACGCGGGTCCGCCCGGAAGCGAGGCAACGATCGCGCTTGACGCGAGCGCGAGCGCCGTTGCAAATGGCATCCGGATCGACACCGCGCCGCCGTGCAGGAGACTCCGCTGGAGAGCTCCGAGACACAGGTACGACAAGAGCTCGATGACCGCCCCGATCGCGACCCACTCGAGCCTGACCCTCCCGAGTTCGTCGATCGCCTTGCTGAGCGCGTTGCGCTGACCGTTGAGCGCGTCGAGAACGAGCGCGCCAAGCGCAATCCCGAGTGCGAAGCGCACGAGATGCATCGTGCGCCTGCGTCGAAAATGCTCACGATCTTGCATGAACCTCACCGTAGTGGGGATTCATAAAACCAGGCTGAACGAGCCTCGACTCCCCCGCAAACGATTCTCCGGCTATCCGGGCAACGACGTTGTCGTCGTCTCGGGAACGGTGGTCGTCGTGACCGGAACAGATGTCGTCGTTGACGTTGACGTCATGGGAATCGTCGACGTCGTGGTAGTCGTCGCGGGTGCTCGCCCAAAACGAGTCACGCTCGCAACGGCGAACCAGTCGGATTTCAGTTCGAGGGCACTGACGAACTCCGAGGCGGGAACGCGGATGGCACGCCGCGAACCCTTGAGCAGTACCGTCTCCGCGCGTCCGCCAAAGGCACCGTCGCCGTTCCTCGCACTGATATGGACCATCAGGAGTCTTCCGATCGCACGGAAATGCCGGGTGATCTGTGTACCGGCGACGGTCACGGTCCACGTGTGGTTCGGATTGCATTCCAGCGGGTTGCTCGGCACCACACACGCATCACCGAGATCGTGCACCGCGGGGAAGGCCGACGGGTCCGTGAACCCTCCGGTGGAGGCGGAGAACTGCGTCGACACCGCGAGCGTCGGCGCGGATGGGGAGATACGGATCTCCCCGGCCGTCGCCGCCACCGCTGCATCGGAGACCGCGTTCTCGAAGTTGGCTCCGGAGTACACCTGGCACTGGGTCGTGTCGCAGATCCCGGCGTATCCGTTCCAGCCGCCTGACTCGACGTAGGACATCGCGTAGGACCGCGCGGCCACGGCCTGTGCCTCGAGCGCCTGGAAGCCCCAGGGTCGGCCGAGCGGAGCGCCCGTTGTCGTGCCATCGAGTCCCCACGATGCGGATGATTCGGAGGGCACGACACTTCGCAGGTAGGACTCGAGCGGCAAGAGATTGAGCGTCCGCTCGTAACCGGAGCGGTCGTAGGCCTCGATGCTGCCGCGCACCGACTCGTCGACATTGTCGTGGCGACACAGCACGAGGAGGCTCGTGATCGATGCATTCCCGGAAACCGTCGGTGAGATCACCGGGTTGACGAGTCCGGTCGCGACCGGTGCTGTGGTGGTGGTCGCCGCGGCTGCGCTGGAACACGAGGCTCCCTCGTATGCATTCCACGT
The DNA here is from genome assembly GCA_027459565.1 of Acidimicrobiaceae bacterium. Lineage (GTDB taxonomy): Bacteria > Actinomycetota > Acidimicrobiia > Acidimicrobiales > Bog-793 > CAIVND01. Next base: position 2,081 of record DAIDIA010000262.1, read on the forward strand.
TCCATTCGCACTGAGCTCGAGGTCGATCGCTGTCCCGGCGGGCACCGAGAAGCTCATGACCGGCGCGGGCGCAGTCGTCGACGTGACCGGCGTCGTGGTCGTCGTCGTGCCTGGCGCAGTCGTCGATGTCGTCGACGAGGTCGTCGTCGTGGTGGTTGTCGTCGTCGTGGTGGTGGTCGGCACGACTGGAGTGCCGCCTGAGGAGGTGACCGTGAATGCACCCGAGGAGGTGACCACGGGATCAAAGCCCTGATTCGTCGCGAGATTCATGTTCTCCAAGATCGCGACGCTGATCGTCGGGTTCGTCGGCTGTCCGGTTGAACTCAATTGCGCGGGAGACGTCGTCCCGTAGTAGTGATTGAGGATCCGCTCGTAACCAAAGTGGTAACGCACCGCGTAGCCGAATGCCCCCCATTGGCCAAGGCCGATGCCCGACCCCCAACCATGGCCGATGAGTGTCACCGTCGTCAGTCGACGAAAGTGGGCCTTCATCGGCGCAGCGCTCACCGAGGCAGCTCCTGTCGATACAAGCGCGACCACCGTGACCAATGAGAGTGCCGCACCCCGTGAGATGCGCCGGGAAGACGCGCAAATGACGTAGGAGACGATCTTCACAATTGCGCAATGCTACGCGACCCGCCCCGAAATTGGGGGTCATCGACTACGAGAGGAGCTCGATCGCCCTTCCCATCGCCCCGACAAAAGCCTCCTCGGAACGTTCGCGCGCAAACTGCCTGGCTCGCGCGATCGCACGATCGCCGATGCGCACCATCAGATCGGGAGACTCGAACAACGCATGCACCACGCAGGCAACGAACTCCGGCTCCTTGGAATCGATCAACACGCCTGCATCTCCGACGGTGTCGGGCACCGCAGCAGCGGCGAAGGCGACGACCGAAAGTCCGCGGGACATCGCCTCGACGATCGGGGCGCAGAATCCCTCATGATCCGACAGGCAAACAAACGCGTCACTGAGTTCAAAATATGCGACGAGTTCGTTGGTCGATACCGATCCCGGCATCACAACCCAGTCATCGAGATCCAGCGCGTGCACGAGACGCACCAGAGCCGACCGGTACGCACTTCCCATCTCGCGGCCGATGAGGAATAGCCGTGCCTGATCATCGAAGAGCTCGCGATAGCAGGCGAATGCCATGACGAGATCGTGTTGTGCCTTGTGCGGTGCGACCTGTCCAACGAACAGCCAGTTGTGACCGCCGTCGCGTGGAAATCGCGCGAGCATCTCTTGGTCTGGCTCTGCGCTGAGGTTGCCGGACTCGATCAGCACGGAGACCAC
>DAIDIA010000263.1 GCA_027459565.1 Acidimicrobiaceae bacterium
AGGCGATGGCGAGACCGATGCCGTAGGTGTGGATCTGCATCGGACCGATATGGAATACCACCGGGATGGGCTTCAACGCCTGGACCTCCAATTCCGCGTACCCGCCGTGCATCGGTGGCCAAGTCTCTCGCGCGTGCGAACGGCACCGTTCTGATGCCGTATTGAGTATTCCATGTGCGTTCGATGCCCAGAACGCGGCAGGACCCCAGGCAGTGGATCGGCCAATGGCCGATCGCACCTCCTGGGGTCGATGCACCTGAAGTGCACGGCGCCGGGAGGGTCGCGAGACCGTCCCAACCGCGAAACCCAGTCACCTGAGATCTCGCCACAACGAGGACCCAGAGGTCGATCGTCGTGCTCCTACACTCCATCCGAGGACACTCGTCGTGCTCGCCCAAGGCCGACTCTCTCTCGAAAGTTCCGAGCCGATCTCGCACGTTTGAACGCCGGTGACCTCGCTGTATGCATACTGTTCGCTGCTTCTTGGCGCGTCAACTCGTTTTCACGAAATCCAGAAGTTGTTGACAGTTAATTTCCTTGATCCACCGCTCATCCCCAACTACCTCACAGGGTCATCCACACGATCATCGTTGACCTCGCGTCTCGCGTGCTCAATGGCGACCTCTGCCGTTCGGGATAGATTGATGCAGGCCAAAGATCGGGGCACGTATTGGAAGCTGAAGAGATCATCGACAGTCCTCGCGAGATGGTGCGCGACCACATTCTCCGATACCTCGCGACCGATGGAGAGGACGGGTTCATCCACAACGGCGCTCCGACGCTCTTGCTGACCACGCGAGGTCGACGATCGCACCAACTTCGCCGCACGGCGCTGATCTTTGGGCGACACAATGGCGATTACCTCGTAGTCGGCTCTCGCGGTGGCGCGCCGAAACATCCACTCTGGGTCGAGAACCTGCTCGTCGATCCCAAGGTGACGATCCAGATCCGAGATACGGTGACCCCGGCGCACGCGCGTCTCGCGGTCGAATCGGAACGACCGGAATATTGGAAGATCATGACCAAGATATGGCCTGCTTATGATGAGTACCAGCAAAAGACAGAGCGGTTGATACCCGTCATCGTGCTTTCGACCATCGATGACATCGATTGAACTGATCGACCACAACGCTCGACGTCGGTGGTTCGCGAACGACAACGCGATCACGGAGAGAGGGAAGGCACCATGACCGATTCAGAGATCCCCACGCGAACCCTTGGTCGTACGGGTTTCGCCGCGACGGTGCTCGGATTTGGCGCGATGGAGATCCGAGGAACGCAGCATCATCACAACGGCCGTCCCATAGAGCCCGCGCAGGCAGAGAGGATCCTCAATCTCGTTCTTGACGAGGGCATCAACTACATCGACACCTCCATCGACTATGGAGACTCCGAGGAGAGTATCGGCAATGCGATCTCGCGACGTCGCGACGAGTACTTCCTCGCGACCAAGTGCGGATGCTGGGTCGGAGAGGCCCCAGAGGGAACGCCTCGTGACAAGCGACCGCCGCACGTGTTCACGCGTCAGAACATCGTCAACGGCATTGAGCAGAGCCTTCGTCGACTCAAGACCGACTACCTCGATCTGGTCCAGTTTCACCAGAGCCCGTCGCTCGGTGAGCTCCGTGCCGAGGACGCTATTGGAGTCTTGAAGGAGTTCCAGGACCTCGGAAAGGTGCGTTACATCGGCTCGTCCTCGATATTGCCGAACATCGTCGACCATATCGATCTCGGTGTCTTCGATGTCTTGCAGATCCCCTATTCAGCGCTCGAACGCGAGCACGAAGAGGTCATCTCGGCTGCGCACGCAGCGGGCATCGGCGTGGTGATCCGCGGTGGCGTCGCAAAGGGGGATCTCGGCAAGGAGTCTGTCTGGAGGCGCTACGATGAGGCGAACCTCGACGAATTCGCCGAGGGCGCGAGCCGAGCGGAGTTCATGCTGCGTTTCACGATCTCGCATCCCGGCATGACCACGACAATTGTCGGGACGATGAACCCGGACCATCTGGTTCAGAACGTTGCGAGCGTTCGCAAGGGTCCGCTCCCCGCGGACATCTACGCAGAGACCAAGCGGCGACTGTCCGCGCCGTAATCGCCGGCATCTTGTGGCGCCCGTCTCCATGGTGTCTCCCCCAGGGTGAGAAGGCCGTGTTGAATTGATCGAGGGACCGTGAGTTCGACCGGCGCGCTGCTCGTTGCGTTCGCGCTCCTCGCGATCGGGAGCATCCTCGCATCCTCCCGTTTCGTCATCGCGCTCGAGCGCGTCGGTGCACGACTCTCGCTCTCCGAGGCAGCTCTCGGCCTGCTCGCCGCGTTGGGCGCAGACACCCCAGAGATCACCTCGTCGATCACGGCGCTCGTCCATCATCAGCGCGCGGTCTCGGTGAGCGTGGTCCTTGGCGCGAACATCTTCAACCTCGCAGCGCTCCTCGGTCTTGGCGCGATCAGCGCTGGCAGGATCACGCTGCATCGGAGTGTCGTCGTCCTCTCCGCGCTCCCGGCGCTGTTCGTCGCGCTCATGACGCTCGGTGTAGAGCACCACGGGATCAGCAGATGGCCCGCGGCAGGTCTTCTCCTCGGTCTACTCGTTCCCTATACCCTGGTGCTCGAAGCGCCGCGGCGCGTGCTTCGGGCCCTGCGCGTTCCGAGTGCGCTCTCGTCGTCGATCGAACGGGTCGTCAGACAAGAGGAACATGACCTTGAAGGGGCGATCGCGCCGGACATCGGTCGACCCCGGGACTTTCTCCTCGCCTCTGGCATGCTCGTCATCGTCGTTGTTGCGAGCGTGGTCATGGAACGCGTCGCAAGTACGGTCGGTGAACGCAACCACTGGTCCACCTTTGTCATCGGAGGCGTTGTGCTTGCGGCAGTCACCAGCCTGCCAAACGCGGTGGCCGCGATCTATCTCGCTCTGCGCGGCCGGGGGGCGGCGACGCTCAGCACGGCGGTGCATTCGAACATCCTCAATGTGCTGTTCGGACTTGTGATTCCGGCACTCTTCGTCGGCGTGGGCGAACAGACTCGTACCGTCTCGAGTCTTGCCCTGTGCTATCTCGCGATAACGATGATCGCGCTCGCTTTCGCATATGTCGGTCGCGGCCTGGGTCGGGTCACCGGATCGGGCATTGTGTTGGCATACGTTGCGTGTATCTGGTACTTGACGCATCTCTGAACGCTTCGAGCATTCCCGATGCGCACGATAAAGGCGTCGGGACCCTCCTAGTGCACGGGCCATGCCGGCCGTGGCTCAGTCTCAGTCGATTCGTGCGCAATTCTCAGGCGCATCCAAGAATCTGCCGCAACGATGGTCCATGCAACGATGCATTTATTGATCGGAGGATCAACGTGTCAAAGCAAATCGACTCTCAATACCGGACGACAAAGGTCTCGGTGCGCCGTCTCGTAGCATTGGGGGTGCTCTCGGGCGCGGCGGTACTCAGTGGAGTCACCGTCGCATCTGCGAGTACTGCGCGCGCATCAACGCCAAACCTGTCTCCGCCACACCCGGGAGCGGGACTGCGCGGAGCGCGCCCGGTGGTTGACGGGAAGGTCACAGGGCTTGGTTCGGGGAGTTTCACCGTCCTCGACCGATCCTCGAAGTCCTACACCGTTGACGTGACGGGAACGACGATCTACAGGGAGCACAATGCGAGCGCACCGGGAATCGGTGATATCAAGGTCGGAACATTCGTCGACGTGCTCGGAAGCGTCACGGGGACCACGGTGATGGCAACCGCCGTGCGCATCGAGGCCCACGAGCCGCATTCGGCACCGTTCCGTCCCATGGGTGCACTCCCGGACGCCGTGGGCAAGGTGACCTCGGTCGGCACGACGAGTTTCACGATTGAGGACCGGACCGGCAAGTCGATGACCGTCGACGTCACCGGCACAACGACCTACGAGGAACCGGGCGCGACCTCACCCTCGATCGGTGACATCAAGGTCGGAGACTTCGCCGCGGTCTCGGGAACGGTCACGGGATCAACCGTTGTCGCAACCAATGTGCATTTTGGAGACCGCCATCCGCCTCGCGGGCACATGAGAGCGCCGGGATTTGACGGCAGGGATGTCATGCCTGGCGGCCCGGGTGGCATGCCGGGAATGTAGTGCCGTTAGCGACCATGTTGAGCCTGAGACCCCCTGTTGCCATGGCGACAGGGGGTCTCATAGGTTTTCACCCCGCTCGCCGCGCGCGAGGATCGTCGCGACGTCTTCGGCAAGATCGTCACACAGCGATTCGAGGAGCATGAGCCGCTCGATCACCGATCCGGCCTCCAGCAATCGTTGACGGTCGAACGCCTCGAAGGGCGTCAGCATGCACAGCTTCCACTGCGTGTCGAAGAGCTCCGCCGGAGAGCCCGTCGGCAGGTCCATGTCGACGGGCAGTGGAGGTGTGTCGTGGAGCTCCGAGAGCAACGCTCGGGCATGTCGCAGCGAGGCGAGCGCGCGTTCGACGTGTGGTGCCGACGCGTCACCGAGATCCTCGCGAACGCGTTCGACCTCGGCTCGCGGATAGGGGTCCTCGGCGAGCCAGCGTTTCACCCGGAATCGCTGCGTACCGCGGGCGAGAAGCGCGAACTGGCCCCCCTCGATCTCCGAGAGCGCCTCGACGGTCGCGATCGTTCCCGTCGAGTGCCGCTGGTCACCACCCCCGACCTCGGAACCCCGCGCGATCAACACGACGCCAAATTCACGATCCGACGTCATGATGTCTGCAACAAGCTGGCGATACCGCGGTTCGAATACTCGCAGTGGAAGGGGCGCGCCGGGAAAGAGCACTGCCGACAGGGGGAACATGGGCAAGATCGTGGGTGCAGATTCCGCGTTGACTTTGCGACCTCCTTCGCGCGCACCATCGGAGGTGTGACGAACGCTCCACCGCCTTGGCGGCGCATCGAGTTGTCTCCAAACGAGGGGGAGCCTACTGTCGGAACCGGGGATTGCGCACTGATTGCGGGGAACTGACCGACGACCAGAGTCGAACGAGCCCGCGGACCGGGAGGGACATGCGTACGCAGGTGGGAATCGTCGGGGCCGGGCCCGCGGGGTTGATGCTCTCGCATCTCCTCCATCTCGCGGGAATCGAATCGGTGGTGATCGAGAACCGAAGCCGCGCGTATGTCGAGCAGCGCGTGCGCGCTGGAGTGCTCGAGAACGACACTGTCGAGCTGATGAAGTCGACGGGTGTCGGTGAGCGTCTCGTGCGAGAGGGCCTTGTCCATCACGGCATCGAACTGCGTTTCAATGGCGAGGGCCACCGTATCGATCTCTCCGGACTGACCGGTGGGCGGACGATCAGCGTCTATGGACAACAAGAGGTGGTCAAGGACCTCGTTGACCGGAGGCTCCGTGACAACGGGGCAATCATCTATGAGGCCGAAGATGTCCGGATCGATGACATCGAGACAGCGACCCCGCGTGTCTCCTATACGAGTGTCGAGGGTCGTCAGGAGCTCCGGTGTGATTTCATCGCCGGCTGTGACGGATTCCATGGGATTACGCGCGCGGCAATCCCTAGATCCGCGAGGGCCGTCTATGACTGGAACTACCCGTTCGGTTGGCTCGGCATCCTCGCCGCGGTCGCACCCTCAACCGAGGAGCTGATCTATGCGCGCCACGAGCAGGGGTTTGCCCTCCACAGTCTGCGCTCGCCCGAACTCAGTCGCCTGTATCTCCAGGTGGAGCCCGATGATGACCTCGCGAACTGGTCCGATGACCGCATCTGGTCTGAGCTCGCCACGCGGTTCGCGACTCGGGATGGCTGGACCCTCCATGAGGGGCCGATCATCGAGCGCGCGATCACGCCGATGCGGAGTTTCGTCATCGACCCAATGTCGTACGGACGTCTCTTCCTCGCGGGGGATTCGGCGCACATCGTGCCTCCGACAGGAGCCAAGGGACTCAACCTTGCTGTTCACGACGTGAGACGGCTCGCGCAAGCCCTCGAGGAGCACTACACCCGCCACAGCGACTCCCTCCTCGACTCCTACTCGAAGGACTGCCTTCGGCGAGTCTGGCAGGTACAGCGTTTTTCCTGGTGGATGACCTCGTTGCTGCACCGCTTCGACGACGCTGGAGATCCGCATCGGGATCGCCTTCAGCGCGCGGAACTCGAATATGTGACGAGCTCGCGGGCTGCAGCGACCGTGCTCGCAGAGAACTACGTCGGTCTTCCCGGGATCTAGATGCAGTGCGCGAGCGGACCGGTCTGGCCGTCGAGGAGGTGGCTGATCGTCAATCCTTCGGAGCGGAACGTGACGCGATGGGGGAGTTGGTTGAGGTAGCGCATCGCGAGCGCCGTGTTGATCCCGGTATGGAAGATCACGATGTCGGTGACGCCCGTGCCTCGGACAAATGCGCAGAGTTTGGTTCCATCGGTGGGTTGGGCGATCCTCGGGAACCGTGATCGATGGCCGAGTTCGAGGCGCCCGAGCCACGACTGGACCTCGCTCGGTTGCTGGGTGAGCGGCCACTCTTGGCCCTCGCCGCTCGGATTCGGAACGGTGGCGTATCCCCCGAGAAGTCTGAACGAGAAATGCGACTCGGCCTGCCATGCCATGGCCTGGTTGAGCGGCGGCATCGGATAGGGATAGGTGAGCACGACGGCGTCGTGACCGACGTGCGCCGCGATGTCGGCGCCGATGGTGGTCGGCCAGATGAGTCTCTGCTCTTTGATCGGGAGCCTCGGAGCCATGGCGAGAACCACAATCGCCACGACCGCCGCAATCGCGACACGTTGTACGCGTCGCGCGGCCGAGGAGCTCCGGTCGACCCTCGCCAGCGCGTCGTCGATGCCGATCGCGAAGATTGCGCTTGCTCCGAGAAATGTGAAGAGCGCAAATCGATCGGGAACGGTGCTCTTGAGAAGCGGCAGAGCGGTGAAGAGCCTCTCCGGGAGCGAGAGGTTGAAACTGCCGATCCCTATCGAGCTCCCCATCGAGATCGTGAATGCCGCGAGTGTTGCGATTGCTAGCGGTGCCACAAGGTATCTGCGCCACAGGAATATCGCGATCAGGACGAGCACGATGACAAAGGGGATGGAGAGATAGCCACCGAGCTCGTTGAGGTCGCGAGTCGGAAGTCGGAGTGCGTCCGAAAGGCGCGACGTCGTGAGGAGCTGCTGGCGCGTCGGGAGAAACGTCTCGATGAACGAGTTGTGGAATGACTGCAGGTGCGAGACCGCATATACCGCGCCGCGAAGGTGTCCCCTTCCATAGAGCATCGTCCAGATCTGGAATCCGCACAGCACGAGGAAGATCGCGACTGACTCCGACACTGCCTTGGCCGCATAGCAAAGGTGTGAACGCACGCGATCTCGGTACCGGATGATCAAGAGGATCACGGTGACGAGCGCGACGATTCCGAAATCACTCAAGAGCTCCGGGGCGATCATCATCTGCGCGCTTGCGAGGAGCCCGAGTGCGAGTCCGGTCATCCTCCACGACCATCTCTGACGGGCTACGACCTCGTCCGTGACCAGCAAGAGCAGGGGAAAAAGCGGGACAAAGAGCAGGTTGATGTGCGTATTTGAGATCGACTGGCCGATGATGTAGGGGCCAAAGCCATAGAGGAGGCCACCGACGAAGCACGCGAGCTGCGAGGCGACCCAGCGATGGAGCACGAGAAAGAGCGAGGTCGCCGAGAGAAAGATTCCGAGACGCAACAAGATATTGAATGACGCGACCGGCCCGAGTGTGGCGGTGACGGGCCAGGCGAGAAACCCGAGAAGCGGTACGGAGGTGTTGTCCGCGAGGTTCACCCCGGTCGGGTAGTCGATGAGGTTCGTCCAGAAGGGGTTCATCCCGTTCGCAAGCGCGTGGGGCGTGTAGGCGAGGAACCAGACCATCTGGGCCGGATCACCGATACCCCCACGCGACAGGTAGTCGCTGGTCCAGGGCGAGTGCGGGCTGAAGATCGCGATCGCGAACGCTCCATAGAGCACGAGTGCGCCGATCGTCGCGATCGACCGGCGATCGGTTCCCCGGGCTCGGCCCCGCGCCAGCGCCTTGGCCGGTGCGCCAGTTGTGGACATTGTCGCGATGTTAGGGGCCAGTCCCGCTCGACGTCGGCCCGGCGGAATCGCTAGAGCTCAAGTGTCGGTGGGTAGAAGATCTCGTCGAGTCTGAGCTTGCGCGAGGTGAGACCCTGCTCGAACGAGTAGTCGGTGATCGTCTCGAGGATCTCGGTGTTGGCGCTGACGCCGTAGGGGAAGAGATCGGTCTTGAGTGCGTCGCGGGTCTTGGTGTCGATCAGACCGGTGTCGAGAAAGGGGTCGAGTCCGGTGGAGTTGACTGCTGTCGAGCCGGCGCTACCCGCAAGCGACTCCGAGGCGGCGATCTGTTTCGCCTCGAGAAAGGCGGAGTAGAGGTTGAGCATCACCCACGGATAGCGATCCGCGATGTCTCTGCGGACAACGAGGCAGTGATTGATCGGGAAGAGCCCGGTCTTTTGGAAGTAGCGCGCGGACTCCCTCCGGTGGTCAAACAGGTGGCGCACCCCGGACCCCTCCTCTCCGAGGGGAGCGTTGGACCGGTCGACGAGGTTGTTTGTTCCGGCAAGGTAGTGAAGGGCCGCATCGAGTTCGCCGGTGCGGAGCATCTCGCCCATGTCGGTGTTCGTCGGGATGTACTGGAGGTCGATGCCCTCGGGAGGGGTGAAGCCCGTCGCTCCGCCGTGGCTCTTCTCGGGTGAACGCTCCATGTACCAGTGAAGGGTCTTTGGATCGACGCCGTACTCGTGCTGGAGGATCCCGCGAGTCCACAGAGCCGCGGTCTGCTGGTACTCGGGAACGCCGACGCGCTTGCCGGCGAGCTGCGCGGGTTCGGTGATACTCGAATCCTCCCGGACGAGTACTCCGGTGTGGAAGAAGCGACGGGTGGTGAAGACGGGAACACCCACCCAGTCCTCGATGCCGTGCGACCGCGAGATCAGCAGGCTCGACATCGACATCTCCGAGACCTCGAACTCCCGGTATCCGAGCTGGCGCCAGAAGAGTTCGGAGGGGTGGAGCGACGAGCAGCGAAGGTCGATGCCCTGTGGCGCCACGCGTCCGCTGAGCACGGGGAGCGATCGCGGATTCGCGTAGATCGCGAGGCTGAGTTCTAGGTTTCCCATGGTTCCTCCTTGGTATAGGGCAAAGTTAGTCAGGATTCCCTGCTATCGGCGATGGCTCGCCAAAGGTGCTGGTCGCGAATCTGGGTCAACTCCCGGCGATCGCGTCCGCGAGAAGGTCGACCTGATCGGGATCGGCGACGCACGGATTGATGACGAGCTCGTCGCAGCCCGCCTCCTCAAAGAGGGCGATCTGCTCACGGACGAGCTCTGGTCGGACCAGTGCAGTCGCGGCACGTTGATTGGCCCCGTCGCCGCGATACGCGTTGTAGGCACGCAGATACCCGTCCACCGCATCCTGTCCGTTCGCACCGAGAGCGAATCTCGGCGTCAACGCGAGAATCCGCGGTGAGCCCTCCCTGTCTTCGTCCTTCCAGGCATCGCGCGCGCGAGCCGCACCCTCGCGCACTCCAGAGGGACCGCCCGAGGTTGCACAGACCCAGCCGGTCCCGTACCGGGCGAGGCGCCGGAACGTGGCATCAGAGCTTCCACCGAAGATCATCCGGGGTCCTGCGGGCAGTGTCGGCGCGGGACCGATGGGTTCCGCCGTCCCACTCCAGATCGCGTGGGTGCGCTCCAAGAGCGCGTCCATGAGTCGTCCGCGCGAGTGGAAATCGACCGCGGAGGCGAGGAAGTCATCCTCTCGTGATCCGACGCCGAGGCCAAGGACGAACCGCCCGTCCGAGATCCGGTCGATGCTCGCCACCTGTTTCGCAAATTCCGCAACATTGGTGCGCAACGGTCCGAGCACGACCGCGGCGGTGATCCGGATCCTCTCCGTGACCGCTGCCGCTGCCGCTGCCGATATCAAGATGTCGTAGCCACCCCAGACCAGCCGATCGTCAACGATCAACGAGGAGAAACCCCGCGCCTCTGCCCGTTGTGCCCATTCCCTCATGGTCTTCGAGCTGACGCCGGGAATCATCCCCGGCATACCGATCGCAATCTCCATCGTGACCTCGCCTCCCGTCTCTGTCACAGCACCCGCGCGCTCAAAAGGAAGCGCGTCGCCCCTTGGCCAAGACGTTCTTAGTGCAAAAGTGCCGAGAACCACAACGTGGACGATCTTGCGCCTGTTGGGTCGCCTTCGCGAACCGGTGATGATCACGCAGGTACTCGGACGACGCCCTAACATTTCGCGGCAATGGACCTCAAGACGACCGATCGAGGGCCTGCGAGCCGCTGGATCATCCTTGCAGTCGTGACAATGGTTGCCTTCGTCACCAACCTCGACTCGACGATCGTGATCATTGGCCTGCCGCGCATCGTCGCGTCATTGCATACATCGATTACCGTCGGCCTCTGGACCGTTACGGCCTACATCATCACCTCGACGGTCTTCTTGTTGCCCGCGGGTCGATGGTCGGATTCGGCAGGGCGCAGAGTCTGCTTCGTCTTCGGCCTTGCGCTCTTCACCGTCGGCACGATGTTGTGCGGGCTCGCGGCCTCGGGAACCGAGTTGATCATCTTCCGATTGATCCAAGGAGCCGGCGGCTCGTTCGCGGTGGCGACGGGAACCCCGATCCTCGTCGATGTCTTTCCCCCCAGTGAACTCGGTCGTGCTCTTGGTGCGAATGCGACGGCGTGGGTGGTCGGTTCGATCGTGGGACCCGTTGCCGGTGGAGCGATCGTCTCTGGCCTCGGTTGGCGATGGATCTTCTATGTGACCGTGCCATTCGGCGTCATCGGTGCATTGCTCGGATGGCTGGTCATTCCCAACCGCGCGCCCTCGTCGGGGAGGGTTCGCAACGACTGGCTTGGCATCGCAACCTTCGCCGTCGTGCTCGTGAGCCTGTTGACCGCGTTGTCCGAGGGTCTTGCCTGGGGCTGGACATCCTGGCGGATCATCTCGCTGTTCGGTGCCTGCGTGATATTCGGCGTGCTGTTCGCATTCCTTGAGACGCACATCGACGAGCCGTTGTTTGATCTCGCGGTGGTGCGCAACACGCACTATCGGGTCGGTTTGGCGATCGGCCTGTTCTATGGCACGGGGTTCTTTGCGACGACCTTCCTGCTTGCCTTCTACCTCCAGGGAGCGCTCCGGCTCAGTCCGCTTGACGCTGGCCTGCTCCTCATTCCACTCTCTGCTCCCCAGATCGTGCTCGCCCCCCTGGGCGGTCACATCGCGGATCGGTTCGGACCTGCCCGTCCGATGCTGTTTGGATTGGTGCTCCTGATCAGCTCCGCGGTATGGCTCGCGCAGCTCGGACCCAAGCTCGACATCGTCTCTGTGGTCATGCCGTTGATCTTGATGTCGGTCGCAAACGGATTCACCTGGCCGCCATTGGTGAAGGCGGTCATGTCCGCAGCCCCAGCCGGTCGATCCGGCGCGGCATCGGGAATCTTCTACACCGTGCGATACATCGCGTCCTCGCTCAGTTTCACGCTCGCGCTCGTCGTCGCCGAGGTCACGCTGCCACCCGCGCTCGCAGTGCGGATATATCTCGGCTCGTCGCATGTCGTGAATGGGGCGACGGTGCACGCACTGGTGCATTCGACGGATATCGGATTCAAGCTCTTTGTCGCGTTCTACGTCGTCGCGCTCTTCTTCGCGGTCGCGCTATTGAAACCCGCGCGCGTCCGACAGCCCGTCGAAGCCTCCGCGGCTCCGAGCAACGCTCTGTCGATCACCTCCGAGAGTGCATTCACCTCCGAGAGTGCATGAGCGCGAGCCGCCGGACTGCGCGCGTGCTCGGAGGCGCGAGTTGCTGCTAGGGTGAAGGGGAACCACGTAGGGAATATGACTACGTGAACGTCGGTGCACGTTGCCGATGGGCCGCGACGAGTCCTGTCACATGCGGCCGCCCTCCGCTGCTCACGACGCGGCAGTCCCGGTACGCCGGTTCTCACGGAGGCCACAGTGGGGCTGTCGTCCCCTTCATCCGTGCTTGATGCACCCACGTACCTGGAGCTTTTCTTGTCTATTACTTTTGCTGAACTCGGTGTTGCCGAGGATTTCGTCCGCGGACTTCATGCCCGAGGGATCGATCACGCTTTTCCCATCCAGTCCGCGACGCTCGCGGACGCGCTGGCGGGCCACGATGTCTGTGGACGGGCCCCGACGGGCTCAGGCAAGACGCTTGCCTTCGGAATCCCCGTCGTCACCCGCGTCGGCCACGCCTCATCGCGCCGACCGAAGGCGCTCATCCTTGCGCCGACGCGCGAGCTCGCGGCACAGATCTGCGAGGAGCTCACCCAGCTTGGGTCGCTTCGCGACTGCAGGGTGGCGAGCTTCTACGGTGGCGTGGGTTTTGGACCACAGCTCGACGCATTGCGCCGAGGCGTCGACATCGCCGTCGCGTGTCCTGGCAGGTTGGCTGACCTCATCGATCGCGGAGCACTGCGTCTGAACGAGGTCGAGATCGTCGTCGTCGACGAGGCAGATCGCATGGCGGACATGGGCTTCATGCCTATCGTGAGAGAGCTCCTCGATCAGGTCAGCTCCAGTCGCCAGACGCTGCTCTTTTCCGCGACGCTCGACGGAGACGTGAAGGAGCTGATCCGCAGGTATCAGAACAATCCGAAGCGCTACGAGATCGACAGCAAGGAAGATGCGATCGGCGAGTCCGCGACCCATTACTTCTGGCGCACCGATTCCAGCGAGCGCGTCGCCCTCGCGACGCGCATCGTCTCGGTGCACAAGGCAGCGATGGTCTTCTGCCGCACCAAGCGCGGCGTCGATCGTCTGGTGAAGCATCTGAAAATGTCCGGACTCGACGTCGGGGCTATCCATGGTGACCGATCCCAGGCCCAGCGTGACCAGGCGCTCGAGGCGTTCAAGTCCCAGAGACTCCAGGTTCTCGTCGGCACCGATGTCGCTGCGCGAGGAATCCACGTCGACGGTGTCGACTGTGTCGTGCACTTCGATCCGCCAGAGGACGAGAAGGCGTATGTTCACCGCTCGGGCCGGACTGGTCGGGCGGGCGCAGGCGGGACGGTTGTCTCCTTGGTGACAAGAGAGCACCAGGGATTCATCAAGAAGCTCCAATCGCGCCTGAACCTTGGAACATCGATCGAGGAGCCGAACGAGCGAATCCTCTCGGCCGATCCGATCTATGTGAAGAACGCCACGCGTCCACACACGCCATCACGTAGCCGTGATGACCGGCCGTCGCGACCGCGCAATGACCGGCCCTACCGGGCACGCACGGGCAGGCCCGCGCGCGCGGCGATCGACCGTGACGATTGGTCACCCGAGGCTCGCGTGGCACGGGACGATCGTCCTGGTCGAACTGGCTCGGACCGTCCGTCGCGCAATCCAGATCTCCGTCCGTCGCGACCCTCCGAGGGCAACGCCGCCCGGGCGCCGCAGGGACGCAATGCCTATGGCAACGACGGCCGGCCGCCGCGTGCGCGCACCGAACGGCCGGCGCGCGCCGGTGGTGAGTGGACGCCGAGGGCGCCGGGATCGAACCCGAAGCGCAGCTCAGAGTCCGGTCGCACGAACCCCTCCCGGGACAGCCGTCCTGCGAAACTGGGCGCTCCGCGACCGAACGGCTCTGGAGGCGGTCGCAGCCAGCGGACCTTCACCGGCGCAAAGCCGCGCGACGCGCGCCGCACCGCTCGGTAGTCACCGGGGGCGGAACTCGTTCCCCGCGATGGTCTGCGTCTCTAGTTCGAGGGGCAGACGCTGCCCTTCGGGGGCAGGGCCAGCGTCGTGAAATAGCGGTCGGTCCAGTTTCGGACGCAGCTCGAGAACAGATACGCCGTGTGGCCAGAGCCGGTACGGGTCAGCAGATCCGCGTTCCCAAGCTCCTTCGCAACGTTCACCGCCCCCGAATACGGGGTCGCGGGATCTCCCGTCGAGCCCACCACCAGGATCTCGCTCCTCGAGCGATTCGCGATCGCTGCGGGAGAGCTCGTCGGCTTGACCGGCCAGTAGGTGCAGGTGATCGTGCCCCACGCCTCGGATGCACCGAATACGGGCGCTGCCTTCGCCATCGTCGTGGCGAGCGTTTTGTACTGGGCGATCGAGGTCGGCGCCTTGTTGTCCTCACAACCTGTTGCGATGTTCGCTGCGGTCATGTTCGAGTAGGTGCCGTTCTGTTGAAGCCCCGCGTAGGAGTAGGCGATCGCAGCGAGCAGGTTCCCATTCCCGCGGTATGCGGAGGCGATCGCCTTCGCAAGGTCGGGCCACTGTTGATTCGAGTAGAGCGAGGCAGCGATCGCGGTGGTCAATACGCCATAGTTCACTGTGACCGTCCCGCCGTAGAGGACAGCGAGGTGTGCCTTCACGCTTGCCCCCTTGGAGAAGCTCGTCAGAAGTCCGGTGAGTGCCCCTTTGACCCCCTTCGGGAACTCCCTGGCGCATGTCGAATTCGTCGGGCACCAGCGATAGAAATCCTGCAGGTCGCGTTCGAATCCGATCGCCTGCTGGAGGTTCGAGGCGGTTGTCGAGAGTGCTGGATCGACGACTCCATCAAGCACCATCGCGCGAAAGTTCTGTGGAAAGAGTTTGACGTAGAGCTCGCCGATGTACGTGCCGTAGGAGAATCCGAAGTAGTTCAATTTCGGCTCGCCGAGCGCAATCCGCAGCCGATCGAGGTCGCGCACCGTGTTGATCGTGCCCACATTGTCGAGGATGAAGGCGGGCGTCTCGGTCTGGCAGCCCTTGATGAACGACTTCACGCCATCGACCACCTGCCGGATCTGCGCGTCGTTCGTCGGCGACGGGTTGAGGCCGATCAACGCGCGCATACCCGCCGCGTCCGTGCAGTTGACGGGTTCGCTCGCGCCGACTCCGCGCGGATCGAAGCTGACCAGATTGAAGTCCTGGCGAAGCGAAGCGGGAAAAGACTGGTACGACTCGGTGAGAAAGGAGATTCCCGATGCACCGGGCCCTCCGGGATTCAGCACGATGTCGCCGATCGGGTGCGGACCTGTCGCAGGAAGCTCGATGACGGAGATATCGAGTGTTCCCTGCGCCGGATGTGCGTAGTTCGCCGGGACCGGGAGGGTCGCGCACTCAAAGGACTTCTCGCAGGCGCTCCACGAGAGTGACGGGATCGGGGAGGCTCCTGCGACTGAGAGGGGAGACACGGTCAGCACGCCCGACACTCCCGCGACGAGCGCGAGGAGGGTGGCACGGGAACTCCAAAACCGGTGTTGATTGCGCATATAGCCCATCACTCTAGACACCCGCAGCGCCGAACGTGCTGGCGCGAGAGGGTGAACGCGCGCAGCTATCCGCGGGTGACGCGCAGGTGCCCGAAGCGTTCGCGGACGAGATCGAGGTCGTCGTCGGGCAGTGGTCCGCGTTGCATCGAGAGGATGTTCTGTTCAAGGTGGTCGACGTCGCCAGTTCCGACGAGAACGACATGCACCCCTGGCTCATAGCGCGCGAGTCGATACGAGGCCTCGGCGAGAGTCGCGGCATGGCCGGGACCAACGAGGAATCCCAGCGGATCACGCGGGTCAACGCTGTCGTGCACGAGTTTGCCATCGGCGATCAGCTGGCGTACCGCTGCTCTGAGCAACTCCGGATTCGAATAGGGACCACGGGCCGCCCCCATGATCTCGACGGCGATGTTGTTCCGGATCGTATCCGGGAAGACGCGGGTTCGCGCTCCCTGGTTGAAGAGGTTGAAGCCGGTCATGATGACGTCGAAGTCGCCCTCTGCGGCTGCGCGCGCGAGCATCGCATGGTCCGCGTCCTGACTCGTCGACTCCGAGACGCCAAAGAAGCGGATCTTCCCCTCTTCCCTGCAGCGCTCCAGCACGGGAAAGATCTCGCTGATCGCGTAGTCGTACTCGCTGAGCGCGAGACGGTGAAGGTGATAGACATCGATCATCTCGGTGCGGAGCAATCGAAGGGAGTCCTCGATCTCCTCGCGAAATTGCGCAGCGCTCAGCAGGGTTCCGTCATCTCGCGAGGCGTACGCCTTCGTCGAGAGCACGATGTTCTCGCGTGAACCGCGAAGGCCGTCTCCGACGACGGCCTCGGTCCCGTATCCCTTTGCGGTATCAAAGTAGGTGATGCCGAGTTCGAGCGCCCGATGGATGACCTCGACCGCCTGACGTTCATCGGCCCCGCCTCCCATCCCAAGTCTGCTCGCTCCCCCGGTGCCGAGGCCGATCGAGCTGACGCTCATGCCGGTGCGGCCGAAGGTCACGTAGTCCATGGAGTCACTCTATGGCCGAGTTCTCGATCTGGGAAGCGTCGTAGTCGCGTCAACCGATTTGGGAGAGGCAAGGCGCGTGATCTCATCCGAGTCCACGTCCTCTCGATCTCAATGGGTGCGATCACCAGAGGGCCGAATTTCGGCGAGGGGAGTAGCATCCCAAAGATTCACACATCACATCGCTGAATGTTCATGTAGAGAAGAACGCATGTTGAATCTGCAGTCGAGGATCAAAGAACAGCACGCTGTCGCCGCGGTGTACGTGATCTCGCTTTTCATGGCCTCGATGGATGGCCAGATCGTCAACGTCGCGCTTGCAACCCTTACCCGACAGTTCCATGTTCCCACCTCGTCCGTGCAGTGGGTAGTCACCGGTTACCTGTTGAGCCTTGCGGTATTCATCCCGGCCTCTGGCTGGTTCGGGGATCGGTTCGGCACAAAGCGGATACTGCTTTCGTCGATATTCATCTTTACGCTCGCCTCGTTCCTCTGCTCCACCTCGACGAGCATCACGCAGCTGACCGTCTATCGCGTGCTTCAGGGAATCGGTGGCGGTCTTTTGACACCGGTTGGAGCATCGATGCTCTATCGCGCGTTTCCTCCGGAGCGCAGGGCCAGCATCCAGCCGACGCTCGGACTTGCGACAATCATCGCGCCGACCTCAGCGCCGGTGATCGGCGGGTTGATCGTGACGCGACTGAACTGGCACTGGATCTTTCTCGTGAACATTCCGATTGGAGCAGTCTCGTTCCTCTTTGGCGCGGTGTTTCTTCGCGAACACCGCGAGAACCCGGGTGCCCGGTTTGACCTCACGGGATTTGTGCTCGCCGGCGCGGGTCTCGCCTCCCTGATCTACGCGCTCAACCAGGGTCCAATTCGCGGATGGGGCTCCTTCGCCGTCGTTGTAGCGGGAGCCGCGGGCGTTGCGATGCTGCTCGGGTTCATCGTGACCGAGCTCAGGTCGCACCATCCGATGCTGCGCCTTCGACTCTTTCGCGACAAGGCCTTCCGGATCTCATCGGTGATCACGGCGTTCGCAAATGGATCCTTCCAGGGAATCATGTTGCTCACGCCGCTCTATCTCCAGGAGGTGCGGGGATTCACCGGGCTTCAAGCGGGTCTCACGACGTTTCCTATCTCCGTGGGTGTGATGTGCTCTGCTCAGTTCGTGCGTCGGACCTATCACATCTTTGGTCCGAGACGGACGATCTCCTTTGGCCTGGGTTTCATGGTGATCATGCTCGTCGTCTTCTCCTTCGAGGCCAAGTATGCGTCGCCGTGGACACTCCGGGTGATGCTGTTCACCCTTGGACTCGGTGTCGGACAGTCGAACCTTCCGGTGAACATCTCGGCATTTTCCAATGTCACCAGCGCGGACATGGGGCACGGCTCCGCGCTGTTCAATATGGTGAGGCGCGCTGCTCCGGCGCTCGCGGTCGCGATACTTACGACCGTGCTCGCGAGCACGGACCACCACCGCCTCATTCCCTCGCTTTTTGCCTTCCAGGTCACCTTCGTCGTCTGCGCGCTCATCGGGTTCGGCGGCTCCATGTCCGCACTGTTCCTGCGTAATGAATACGTCGCGAACTCGATGAACCCACCGCGCCAACCCGAGTCTGTCATCGAGACCGAGGGTGCCGAATGATCGCGAGAGGGTCCTCTCGTTCTTTGGCGACCTTCGGAGCTGCGGGCTACGCTCGGTCAGCGCGGATCGGGGGAGCACTTGGGCGACTGAGCAACGTCCGCGGCGACTGATCGGGGGTCAGAGATGTCAAACGCGGTTTCGTCCCAAGAACGCGGAGAGTCTTTCGAGAAAGCCGGCATCAAGGTCATCGATGGAGATGGCCACATCATCGAGGACGCGCAGGGAATCGTGAGCTTCATGCCCCCCGAATACCGCGAGGTGTTCGAACTCAAGCCGGACACCATTTTCCCACCGCTTGACCACCTGCATGCCGGAAGGGCGGTGCAGACCCCACCGGACCGCGATCGCCGTCCACCCGTTGGGCCCGAGGGTTGGTCCGCGTTCCTCAGCGACGCGGGAATCGAGAAGACCGTTCTGTATCCGACCCGGGCGCTCGCATACGGACATGTGCAGAGCCTCGACTACGCCGCTGTTGTCGCGCGCGCGTACAACGACTGGCTGGCGAAGACCTACCTCGAGGCCGACGACCGATTCCACGGCATTGCCATCATCCCGATGCAAGACCCCGAGGAGGCGGTCAAGGAGCTCCGCCGCGCGGTGACCGAGCTCGGCATGCTCGGCGCGATGATGCCCTCGAACGGACTGCCGCATCTTCTCGGTGCGAAGCCCTATTGGCCGATCTACGAGGAGGCCGAGCGTCTTGGGTGTGTGCTCTCGGTCCACGGAGGCGCACATGACAACTTCGGACTCGATCATCTGAACTGGTATGTCCCCGTACACGCGCTCGGTCACCCGTGGGGCCAGGCGGTCAACTGCGCAAGCATCGTGTACAACGGAATCTTCGATCAGTTCCCAGGGATCAAGATCGGGTTCCTCGAGGGAGGCGTCGCCTGGCTGCTTTTGTGTCTTGAGCGATTCCATGCCTCACACGAGACGCACTTCCAACATCTGCCCGAGGGTGCACCTGGACTTCGCGAGGACCAGCGGCCCGATCGCTACATCATCGAACAGATCCATGCGGGTCGTTTCTTCATCGGGTGCGAAACCGAGGAGCTGACCATGCCGTTCGCGATCAAGATCGTCGGAAACCAGCCGTTCTTCTACTCCTCGGACTTTCCCCACGAGGTGACGCTCGCGAGCTGTCGGGCCGATATTCACGAGCTGCTCGAGAGCGAGGAACTGACCGAGGACGACAAGATCGGGATCATGTCGGCAAACGCCGAGCGTTTCTACGGCTTCTAGCCGAAAAGGAGATTCAATGGCAACGAGTCGCGCCGCGGTGGTCACGTCGTATCACCAACCGCTTGAGATCCAACAGGTGGAGATCCCCGAGCTCAATGGCATATCGATGCTTGTCCGAATTGACGCTTCGACACTGTGTGGCACCGATGTGCACCGGTGGGAGGGCGGCCTAGGGGACGAGGCGCTGCCCTTTGTCACCGGACATGAACCGTGCGGTTACATCGAGGTCATGAATGCGCCGCGCGTGGACATCTTCAACAGGCCACTCGCAGTCGGAGATCGCATCGTCTGGAGCTATGTCTCGTGCGGACACTGCTATTACTGCACCGTCGCGCTCCAGCCGTGTCTGTGCCGCGGTCGGGCCTCGTGGGGTCACAACCGGTCTGACCAGTTTCCCTATCTCCTCGGTAGCTGCGCGCAGTACATGTACGTTCCCGTCGAGTGCCAGATCGTCCGGGTTCCCGATCGGATCTCGTCGGCGACGGCCGCGGCATCGTCGTGTGCCTACCGGACCATCATGCATGCCTACGACCGACTGGGCGCGATCAAGAGTCACGAGACCGTGCTCATCCAGGGAAGCGGACCACTGGGGATCTTCGCGGCAGCGGTGGCGCGCGAACATGGGGCCAAGAAGGTGCTGCTCATCGGTGCACCAGCCGGGCGACTCGAGACGGCAAGGCGCATGGGCGTGGACGAACTCATTGACATGGACGTGGTGACCGAGGAGTCCGACCGGGTCGCGTGGGTCAAGGACGAGACCGATGGACGCGGGGCCGATGTGGTAATCCAGTGTGCGACCGCGAACGCGGTCCCGGAGGGCATGCGCATGCTGCGCGACGGCGGCAGGTACGTGAGCGTCGGAGTCGGTGGCAGGGCGGCCATGCCGATCGGTGACCTTCCCGGAGAGATGACGCTCTACACGGTTCGCTCCGGCGAGCCGCGCCACTGGCTCCAGGCGATCGACTTCCTGGACTCGCGGTGGGACTCCTATCCCTTCGAGGAGATGATCAGCGAGAGCTACGACCTCGACGGTGTGAACGACGCGATGGAGGCAATGGCAAGCTTTCGCGTCGTGAAGGCAGCGATCTATCCAAACGGAAGGTGACGCGACCGTCTTGACTGCGCGCGTCTCGCCACGACGTTCCCCTTGCACGGCGACCTGGTGCGGCGATGATCACTGCCGGACTTGACCTCGCATCGCAGTCGCCGGGTACCGCGCTCTGCGCCGTCGACTGGAACACCTCCCCCGCACAGGTCATCCGATTCGAGACCGATGTCGATGACGATGCGATCGCCTCGGTGATGGGCACGATTGACAAGATCGGCGTTGACGTTCCCCTTGGCTGGCCGATCGCGTTCGCGGAGGCCGTTTTCGAACAGAGCGCGTCGAGAGCATGGCCCGCGCAGTACCGTCACGGGGAGAACCGCGGCTATCGCTATCGCCAGACGGACCTCTGGGTGCACGGCGAGCTCGGCTTCTATCCGCTCTCGGTCTCCACGGACAGGATCTCGTTGCCGGCGATGCGCTTCGCGGCGCTCCGCTCGCGGCTTGCGATCCCCGGCTCGCTCGATGGATCGGGCCTGATCGTCGAGGCGTATCCTGCAGCGGCGCTCTTTCGCTGGGAGTTCCCGCATCGGCGGTACAAGACGAAGGTCAATCGAGAGACCCGTGACGCGCTGGTCGAACGGCTCGTTCGCGATTCGACCATATGGCTTCATCTCGATCGCGGGGCGAGGCAGCTCTGCCAGGAGAGCGACGACGCACTGGATTCACTGATCTGCGCGCTGATGGCACGGGCGAGCGCGGTGCAACCGCACAGAC
Organism: Acidimicrobiaceae bacterium; assembly: GCA_027459565.1. GTDB lineage: Bacteria > Actinomycetota > Acidimicrobiia > Acidimicrobiales > Bog-793 > CAIVND01. Next base: position 20,942 of record DAIDIA010000263.1, read on the forward strand.
TCGTCGACGAGATTCCCGAACCCGAGAGGGACGCCGCCGCGCGCGAGGGGTGGATCGCGCTGCCAAAGAGGGGTTCATTCTCGGCCCTCGGCAGCGGGTAGGTCCAAGAGACACTGGGACCATTAAAGGGACGTCTGGTTCGCGTCGATCGACCGGGTTGGGCGGAGATGTCGTCGATGGAACACGCGTGGATGTTGTGAATCAGTGACCTTTGGCTCTAGCAGGGTCGGTCGCGCGCATCAAATACTTGCCCCATGGTTCGACAACAGCGCGTGTGCCGGCACCTCGAGGTCGATGGGTATTGACGGTGGAGATAGCGCCTGATCGGCGGGCCTGCCAGCACAGTCGCATGGCGCTCCCAAGGAGGAGTCGGACATGACAAGTTCAATCGTTGAGGTCTTTCAGCCGGGCGACCTGATCGCGCTTGACGGTGGCGATCATGACTATGACGAACTTCTCGACCTGATCGGTGAGAGGCGCTTCGTCCTGCTTGGCGAGGCCTCCCATGGAAGCCATGAGTTCTACCGCGAACGCTCACGCATCACCCAACGGCTCATTGAGGAGCGGGGCTTCACGGTCGTTGCCGCCGAGGCTGATTGGCCCGATGCCTCCCGTGTCAACAGCTATGTGATGGGGAGGTCAGATGATCCGGACGCGCGTGCCGCCCTCGAGGGTTTCGAGCGGTTCCCAAGCTGGATGTGGCGCAACAAGGACATCGTGGAATTCGTCGAGTGGTTGCGTGCGCACAACCAGGAGCACATCGATGAGCAGTTCAAGGCCGGTTTCTACGGTCTCGATCTCTACAGTCTGCACGCCTCGATGGAGGCGGTCATCACCTATTTGCATTCGGTCGACCCCGAAGCCGCGAGCGAGGCGCGCGAGCGCTACAGCTGTTTTGACCATGTGCGTGCCGAGGGCGCTGAATATGGCAGAGCGGTCACTCTCGACCACATGGTCCCCTGCGAGGACGTGGTCGTCGCCCAGCTTGTCGCGATGCAAAAGAAGACGGCGGAGCTGCTCGCCCGCGATGGTTGGACCGCTGAGGAGCGCCTCTTCTCGGCCTCGCAGAATGCCCGGCTCGTTCACAACGCCGAGCGTTACTACCGCACGATGTATTCGGGCAGCGTCTCGTCATGGAATCTCCGAGATCAGCACATGGCGGAGACGCTCGCGCATCTCGTCGAACATCACGACCGTCACTTTGGACCCACCAAGGTCGTGGTGTGGGCGCACAATTCCCATGTTGGCGACGCCCGGTCGACAGAGCTTGGATCTGCGGGCGAACTCAACGTGGGCCAGCTGGTCCGGACCGCCTGGGGAGAAGACAGCTTTCTCATCGGCTTCACAACAGACCACGGACGCGTCACCGCCGCATCGAACTGGGGTGAGCCAGCAGAACGCAAACACGTCCGTCCCGCGCTGCGCGGGAGCTACGAGGAACTCTTTCATCTCGCGCAGCATGATCGTTTCCTCATCCGCCTCGGAGACCAGGCCCCGGTCACGTTGGAGCGAGAGCGTCTGGAACGCGCGATCGGTGTGATCTATCGACCCGAGACCGAGCGTCGCAGCCACTGGTTCTCCGCGCACCTGCCCTCCCAGTTCGACGCGGTGATCCACATCGATCACACAACGGCGGTCGAGCCACTTGAGCGGACCGCGATCTGGGACACCGGAGAGCCACCCGAGACCTATCCGTCGGGACTTTGAGATGCCAACGACGAGGCGGTGTGGTCGAAAGATCCACAGCCGCGCTCTCGGGACCGGCCGCGTCGCCGACGCCCGTTCGTGAGCGCGAGGCGTGTGCTGATGTTCAGCGATCGCGTTGATGCCGGAAGGCGTCTCGGTGAACTCGTCAAGACCCGCCTGTTCGGGTCCGTCGTTGTTGTCGGGCTTCCCCGCGGTGGGGTGCCGGTTGCCTTCGAGGTTGCCCGCGCGATCGGTGCTCCGCTTGACGTCATCGTGGTACGTAAGCTCGGCGTTCCCTCCCAACCTGAGGTCGCCATGGGGGCAATTGGCGAGGGCGGCGTGCGCGTCGTCGATCAAGAGGTCGTCACAGCCGCGCGGGTAAGCGATGCCGTCTTCGCCGAGGTGGAGCAGATGGAACGGTCCGAGCTCGCGCGAAGGGTCGCGCTGTTCCGCCGTGTCCGCCCGCGTCTCTCGCTCTATAAGGAGACGGTGATCGTTGTCGATGATGGCATCGCAACGGGGTCGACCGCGCGCGCCGCATGCCAGGTCGCAGCCGCGGGTGGCGCCTCCCACGTCATCGTGGCTACCCCGGTTGCCCCGCGATCGGTTGTCGATGAACTCTCCGATGTCGCGGAGGAGGTCATCTGCCTCGAGATGCCGGCGGAATTTGTCGCGGTTGGAAGGTGGTACTCGGATTTTCGCCAGACCCGGGACGAAGAGGTTCTCGAGATCCTCCGGAGATCGGTCGAAGTGTCGTCGTCACGAGGTGGCGAATCAACGGGCCAAGAGACCGAGTAGGCGGTCTCGCGACCTCGCGCATGATCTTCTGGAACGCAGCGTCGGGCGAGTTGTGACCTTTGCCTCTATGAACGACATCGCAGGGGTGAAGTGATGCACCAAGAGGGCCAACGCCGCGTCGGGTACCTGTCAGCTCAGGTCGGTTCGACGTCGTCTGGGCCCGGAAGTTTTCGCGACAGAGAGGAAGGGACCATGAATCGCTTGAATGGAAAGGTCGCACTCGTGACGGGAGCTGCCCAGGGTATTGGATTTGCGACCGCGCAGCTCTTCGCGCGCGAGGGTGCCACGGTCGCCCTGACGGATGTCCAGATCGATGAGGGAATGCGCGCCGTGGACGAGATCGTCAGGAGTGGCGGTACGGCGAGATTCTGGCAACTTGACACCACCGACGAGCCGGGCATCACGCGTGTGTTCGCCGAGGTGGTCGACGCATTCGGCCATCTCGATGTGCTGGTCAACAACGCCGGGATATCGGGTACGAACAAGCCGACACACGAGATCACCCTTGAGGAGTGGAACCGAGTCATCTCGGTCAACCTCAACGGTGTGTTTCTGTGCACCAAGCACGCGATCGGCTACATGAAGAGCGCTGGAGGCGGGAGCATCGTCAACCTGTCATCGATCTATGGTCTGGTGGGCGCAGCAGATTCTCCTCCGTACCATGCCGCGAAGGGCGCCGTGCGACTGATGAGCAAGACGGATGCGATGATCTACGCTCCCGATTACATCCGCGTGAATTCGGTGCATCCGGGATTCATCTGGACGCCGATGGTGGAGAACTTCCTCAGCAGCCAGGGCGATCTTGAGGCAGGGCGCCGGGCGATCGACGAGTTGCATCCGATCGGGCACATGGGAGAGCCAGAGGACATCGCCTATGGAATCCTCTATCTCGCCTCGGAGGAATCGAAGTTCGTCACCGGCAGCGAGCTGGTCATCGACGGGGGGTACACCGCGCACTAGCGCAAGGCGACGCGCGAAGAGTGGCCGACCGCGATGCGCACTATCGATCGGCAGCCTCGCGCATCAGGTCGGAATTCTCTCGCGTGCGCCCAACGAGGACCCAAGGACAACCTGTCCCACTCGAACGAAAAAAGCCCGAGCGCGCGATGCGCTCGCGCCGCGAATCAGCGGCGTCCGGGATGGCGCAGCCCGCGCGTCTGCTTCGAGAACGGCCGGTTCCGAACCGGTCGCGGCGCCAGCTCCTCGGCGACATCCGGTGGGATATGAAGATGACGGTGTCCCGGCGCGTGCGCCTCATCGATGACCGGTTCCGGTCGTGGCGTAGGGGCCTCCGGTGAGACCATCGGCGTGACCACCTCGCCAAAGCCCTCGCGCACCTGATCCAGTTTGGACCTCTTGCGGGCCCGGTGCACCGTGCGGGCAAGCAGCGTCGCTCCTGAGGCGGCAGCGACTGCGACCACTTTCCTGTTGCGTCTCATCTCGTCCTCCATCGCGCTCGGCCCCGTCCCCTCGGGGCGACGGGGTCATCGGGCATGTCCATTACCTCCGCCACCATGATCGATGGGCATGGAGTCGCGCGATAGAGGAAAAGGTCCTCTTGCGGACGGGCTTCCATCTCCCGGCTTCAGGGCAAGTCCAGATGATCGACGCTCCGGTGTCTCCAAACGCGGCCGCGGCCGCGGTAACCTCGCCACCAGCTATGTACCGTTCTCGACCGTACGTCTTTCGCGACGCGAGGGAATTGCATCTCCGAGCCAGCCGTCTCCCTCCTCGGTCGGCTCTCTCTCTGCGGAGTATCGGAGCAGCTCTCGTCCTGCTCGGCGCGGGTACGGGTGTCGCCGCGGCGACGGGCCGCGGGGATCGCGTTGCGGTGATGTCGAGTGCACGCGCGATTCGTATGGCTCACCAGGTCCCATCGGCTCGCCAAGGCAAGATATCGTCGCGCCATGGTGCCCCGGGCACGACGCACAATATTCCTCCGGTCATGCAGCCAAGCGCGTCGGCGCATCTCACCCTCTTGAAGATTGGAGATTCGCTCGCCGAGGAGCTCGGTTTTGGCCTTCGCGACGTCCTCGGTTCGAACCACAACGTGTCGATCATTCAGGATGCGGTCGGGGACACCGGCCTCGCCCGGCCCGATTTCTACAACTGGCCCGCGCATCTCGCGCAAGAACTTGCCGCGGATCATCCTCGCGGCGTCATTGTGATGCTCGGCGGAGACGATGGCCAGGGGTTCTCCTATCGGGGGCAGACGGTGAGGTTTGGCTCCGCGATGTGGCACTCGATCTATGCGCAGCGCGTCGGCTCGATGATGTCGGAGGCGACGGCCGCTGGCGCGCATGTGATCTGGGTCGGTCTGCCAATCATGCGATCCGCGTTCTTCTCCTCGGAGATGGCACAGATGAACGCGATATTCTCCGCGCAGGCTGCCTCACACCCGGGCGTGACCTTCGTTCCCACCTGGAACCTCTTCGCGAACGCCGCGGGAAGCTACAGCGCGATGCTCCCGGGTCCCACCGGCCGTCTCGAGTTGATGCGTAATCCCGACGGCGTGCATTTCTCGGGAGCCGGTGACGACCGCCTCGCGACTGCGGTTGTTCACGCGATGGACATTGTATGGAAGGTCCATCTCTAACTCCGCGCTGTTGGCGTTTTGGCTGGACAGCCCGACGCACTTTGCAATCTCTGCGGCACTGCGGCTCGTATCAGGAAGTGGCCCCGCCGGTGGTCACTTGCGTCGCGCACTCATGGTGGAGTAACGCGTCGGCGCGTCGAGTCGGGATCGACCCGCCCGAATCTGACGTGCGCGATTCACCCGAGGAGGAATGGCTGACCCCGTGTTTCGAGATCGGCTCATCTCGTCTTCGATGGAGCAAGTCGGCGCAGCGTGAGGTTGATCCGTCGTCCGACGTCGCGGCGGGTCTTTGGGATCGCGTGGCTCCAGAGTTGCTGCGTGTCACCGCGCATCACCAGCAGGCTCCCGTGTTCGAGATCCACGCTGACGCGCTGTCTCGTCTGGCGGTGTCGCAACACGAATTGCCGCGTCGCGCCAAATGAAAGGGAGACGATCGTCGCGCGTTCTCCCCAAAGACTCTCGTTGTCGCTGTGCCACGAGACGCTGTCCCTGCCGTCTCGATAAAGGTTCGCGAGCACGCAGTTGAACTCGCCTGCGATCTGTTCGACCGATCCCGCGACACGCCGCAGGGCGGGAGGGAAGGGGTGTGGCGAATGCACGACACCTGAGTATGTATATCCCGTCGGGCCGTACCAGGCGGTCAGTCGCGGCAGAGGGATCTTCTTCCCGAAGACGACGGCGCTCTCTTGTGACCAGTCGAGGCAGTCATCGAGTTCGACGAGCAGGGCGTCGGCCTCACTGGTGGAAAAGTGTCCCGGCAGGTAGCTGACGTCGCCATCGAAGGGCAAGAGGTTGTCGGGCATCGCTCGGCATCCTACCGAGGTCGGTGCACGATCTTGCGTTGCGCCAACGACGGGGATATCGGTCCGCTCTGCGCACTGGAGCTGGTCGGCGCCACGACCGTGGAGCGGCACGCCGCCTGAGACGGGAGTAGGGAAAATCGGTCATTGTGCTATCTTTCGCGGCTCGTGGAGCCCATGAACCGCCAGCAGGCTCTTGCCGGCCTGCCACCGACGGGTAGCGCCCTGGGTCCCGATCGGCATCGAGGATCGAGGGGCTGTTTGTTGCGCCTCCGTCGTGGACCCCTCGTCGTCGCGACAACCCTCATCATGCTCGCGGCACTTGGCCCGTTGACGGTGTCCGCGGGGGCCTCCACGGTCAATACCGACCGGACGAAGATCAGCCAACTCGAGCGCCAGGTCGCGGCGCAGGGCGCCGCGGTCCAGTCGCTCGTGACGAGATCGAATTCGGTTGCGTATGAACTTGCCGGAATCCGAGCGAAGATCGCGCGCAACCGCGCGTTACTCGATGCAGAGCACCGTCAGATGGCCAGGGCCGAGGCCGGACTCCGCTCCCTTGCGGTCGCCGATTACGTCGGTCAGGCAGGAGGATACGCGCCCTCGCTCGGAACCTTCACGAACGGCGCGGACGCGGCGACGATGATGGCGAAGCAGGAGTATCTGGGTGCGGCGAACGGACGCATCAGCCAGGCGATCGCGAATCTCCAGAACCTCCAGCACCAGACCGCCGTGACGACCGGCGTATTGCAGCCTCAAGCCGACGCAGCCGCAGCGACGCTCACGCAGGCGACGGCCGCGAGTCAGGGCGCAGAGAGCGCGCTGAACCAGGAGAACGCCGCGCTCGGAAAGTTGACGAGCAGCGAGCTGGCAATCGTGATCGCGGCCAACGCGCGCGCGCAGGCAAAGAAGGAGAAGGCGGCGGAGACCGCCCTTGCAAGTCAGCAGCAGTCCGTTGCCGCGCAGAGTTCGACTCAGGCTCCGGTCACCGTGAGTATCGGTGTGACGCCAGGCTCCTATGCCGACCCACTGCGCGCGATCAACGGCCTCTCGCCCGAGCGGATCGACCAGGGCGTTGACTTCCAGGGCTTTGGTCCGATCTACGCGGTCGGTGATGGAGTCGTGATCAGCATCTACAACGGCGGCTGGCCCGGCGGAACGTTCATCTCCTATCGCCTTGTCGACGGGCCGGCCCAGGGGCTCGTCGTGTACGCGGCCGAGGACATCTATCCGAGGGTGCAGGTCGGACAGTCCGTGACCTCCCAGACGGTCATCGGCGAGATGTATGAGGGTCCAGAGGGAATCGAAACCGGTTGGGCATTCCCTGCCGGGGACGGGCTGACGATGGCAGGAGCAAGTGGACAGTACGGCGGGTACAACTCATCAGCGTTTGGTTACAATTTCTCGCAGTTCCTGACCTCGTTGGGCGGGAGGGGCGGAATCTTGCAAGGCGGCTCCACCTCGGGTTCGCTTCCGTCGGGATGGCCCCAGTTCTGACGCGACCCTGACGCGACCCAGAGGCGACGCGACGGCGATATGGGCGCGTCCCGGCTTCGTCGCTTGGAATCGAGAGGCGAAGGCGCCCCCTCAATGGCCCAGTTGTCGATCGGTGTCACGAGAGGCATATCAAGGACGCGATTCGGGGGGCGGCTGGTCTCTTGGCCGGTGCGTTCGTTCGCGTTGAGTGCGCGCGGCACTTCGTAGTCGAGTGACCATTTGCCGGAGTGATAGAGGGGCCGAAGCGCCATTCATCCGTCATGGGCCCCGTGATCCCGGGCTTTGTACTTTGGACCCAATTGTTTTCGATCTGTGTGCTTACCGGTTCCCGAGCGGTATCTGGGCCCGCGAGAGGTAATAATCGTGGATGGGGCGGCGCGCTCCCTCTCCATCTCGGAACTGACGCGAAAGGAGGGCGTTCGATGACAAACGCGTCTCTCCGATGAGACCGCGCACGGTCATGGCAGGCATTGCTTTCCAATGTGTTGGCGCGATCTCCTTCGGCGCGCTCATGCCGGTGACCTCTGCGTGGTCAGCACAGACAGCGGGAGTGGCGCGCTCTGTCGCATCTGTGGCCCATTTGGCACGCCCCTTCACCGTGCTCAACACGACGCCCGCGAGCGGTGCAACGGGTGTATCGCCAAGCGCTCCCATTGTCGTGCGGTTCTCGGAGTTCCTCTCCTCGCGCTCTCCCGCTCCAGGTCTCGTTCCGTCGACGCCGGGTAGTTGGCGCGTGCAAGGTTCCAGTTTCGTCTTCACGCCCAGCATGGATTTCATTCCCCTGAGTGACGTCAAACTGGTCATTCCCGGAGGGCGCACGGGAATCAGCTCTGCGTCGGGCGGGCACCTCGCTGGGACGCTCACCAAGACGATCCAGATCGCGAATGGTTCGATCGTCCGGCTACAACAACTCTTGTCACTGACCGACTACTCGCCGCTGCGGTGGCGGTCGGTCCGGCCGCGTCTGTCGATCAAGAATGTGGTCGGACAGCGCGCCGCGCTCTTTAACGCCCCCAACGGGAGATTCCTCTGGCGATATTCCGGTTGGCCGACCAACCTGTTGGCGCTCTGGAAGAGCGGCGTCTACAACGTGTTCACCGAGGGAATGGTGATGTCATTCCAGGCTGATCACGGGTTCACTCCGAATGGCGCGCTGAGCTCGTCGCTGTGGTCGTCGCTACTCAGCGCGTATCAGGCGCGACAGGTGAACTCCGGCGGGTACAACTACGCGCTCGAGAACAAGGCTTCGCCTCAGGTGCTGACGATCTGGCACAACGGCCATGTGGTGCTCACGAGCCCCTCGAACACCGGCATCTCCGTCTCGCCGACAGTGGACGGCAATTTTGCGGTCTATCTGCGCCTGCGCTCGCAGATCATGCGTGGAACAAACCCGAACGGGTCCCACTACGCGGACCCGGTCCAGTACGTCGCGTATTTCAATGGCAATGACGCGGTCCATTACATGCCACGCGCGCAATACGGATATCCGCAGAGCCTTGGATGCATCGAACTTCCGCTCCAGAATGCCGCGACGGCCTGGCCCTATCTGGCCTACGGCACGCTGGTCAGTGTCATCAACTAGACCGCCACGACGCCCTGGCGCGACATCCGATGGCAACGGGGAGGACGCAGTGTCCCTACTCCTGGCCAACTTGATGCTTCGCCTCCCCGTCCGACGACACGCAAGGGGGACCCCTGCTGGAGCTAGCGGATAATCGCGAGCCTGCCGTCGACGAGGTTCACGAGGTGGCCGCTGAATTCCATGCCGGCCTCGGCGGCGAGGAAGAACCGCTCACCCACGGATTCGGGGCCGGGCATCCGGGCGCGCGCCTCCTCGGGGGCCCGTTCCGTCGCGATGGCACCTCCGGGATCGACGCTCATCACGCAGATGTTGTGCTCGCGGACCTCCTCGGCGAGGTACTGGGAGAAGGTCACCAGCGCCTCCTTGGTCATCACATATGCCAGACCGCCCGGAGGTACGGGACCACCACCCCCGTAGAGATTCACGATGTGGCCAGAACCTTTCTTTTCCATGAAGGGGATCGCATGCTTGCAACACAGGAATGAACCCTGCAGATTTGTGTCGATCACCTTCGACCAGAATGCGAGATCCATGTCGCGGACCTTTGGCCACCGTGGCCCACCCCAGGCGAAGTGCGGAACAATTGCCGCGTTGTTCACCAGGTAGTCGATGGAGCCGAACTCGTTGAACGCCGTCTCCATGAGCCGGCGGACCTCGCTCTCGACGCGGACATCGGTCACAAGCGCGACGACCTTATTGCCATGGGCCCGGAGTTCGCCCTCCACCTGTCGCAAGCTCGCCTCGTCGATGTCGCCGATGGCCACCTGTGCTCCGCGTGCAGCGGCTCCGAGTGCGATATGGCGACCAATCCCCATCGCAGCACCGCTGATGACAACGGATCGCTCATTCCAGTTCATCGTGGTTCTCCTGTGTGGCCATGCGTTGGATGCGATCGATCCTAAGGGGGCGCCGGGCCGTCCGCGACCCGAAGTCCCAGGGCCACGTCCGGATTCCGCCAGCGGGCGGATGTTGTGCGTGGGACACTCGGGTTGCGAACCCGAAGGGTCGGGCCGCGGCCTCACGCCCGCGGATCGCCAGTGGAACGATGACAGGATGGCAATGAGCGAACAACCGGCCGAGTACCTCTTCGATGCAGACGAGTACGCCCGCATCCATGCCGCGGAGAGGTTGTTCGACGAGGGGACGAAGCGTCTCATCGGTGCACTCGATATCGTCCCTGGTGCGCGCTGTCTCGAGGTTGGCGCAGGCGGCGGATCGATTGCGGACTGGCTCTGTGACATCGCGGGCTCCTCCGGCCTCGTCGTCGCGACCGACATCGACACGCGGTCGCTCGAAGCCATCACGGGACGGCCCAATCTCGAGGTGCGTCGGCACGACATCGTGAAAGATCCCCTCGAGCTCGATCACTACGACCTCGTCCATGTCCGACTCGTGCTCGAGCATCTTCTTGAACGTGACGCGGTGCTCGAGAAGCTTGTCGCGGCGCTACGACCGGGAGGTTGGATTGTCGTCGAGGACGTCGACTACGTCTCGGGTGTTCCAGTCAGCGATCTTGGCGCGGTCGAGCACGAACGCACGCAGTCGGTCCGTCTCGAGGTTTTTGCCGCTGGCGGCGTCGCGCACTATCTCGGCCGGGAGCTGCCCGCTCGCCTGCGCGCGCAGGGGCTTGAAGATGTTGGAAACGAGGGCCGCGTCTGGATCATGGAGGGCGGCACCCCCGGGGCCGAGTGGTTTCGCATCTCGATGGCCCACCTTCGTGGCCGGCTCGTCGGTCCCGACAGACTGACGGACGCGGAGGTTGACAAGATGCTGGAGCTCTTCGAGGATCCAAACTGGGCGGCATTCTCGCCGATCATGGTCACGGCCTGGGGTCGGATGCCACAGGGGCGCGAGTCGCCGCGCGGCAGTGCGTGAATAGCGCGGGCGAGACAAGAGGCGTCCGGGAGAGGTTGCGGTGTAGTGTGCCGGGACGGGGCCGAACGCGTTCCACAACTGAGAATCGGTGGCGTTCGCGCTGGGCGGCGCTGGGCTATTGCACCGAAGCAACGACGAGGAGGCTGGCAATGGGTAGTGGGGATCTCGCGAGTCGCGTCGACCCGGCGGTCGCCGCGCTTGTGGTTGTGGATGTCCAGCTTGATTTTTGCCGCGCGCCCGGGGCGGGGCCAGCACAGGACGCAGCCATGGAAAAGATGAGTCTTCACCTCGAGCGACTGGTCGATGCGGCGCGCGAGGTCGATATTCCGGTCATCTTCATCCAGACGATCCATGACCAAGAGTCCGATTCCATCGCCTGGCGCACGCGGCATGGTTCGCTCTCGCCCTATGAGGAGGAGCTGTGCAAGCCCGGAACCGCGGGCGCGGAGTTCTTCCGCGTTGCGCCGCGCGAGCGCGAGGTGGTCGTCGTGAAACACCGTTATGACGCATTCGTCGGAACCGAGTTGGATGCAATCCTGAAATCGCTTGGTCGAACGGCCCTCATCATGACTGGGGTGATGACCGATGTGTGTGTCGAGACGACGCTGCGTCACGCGATGTGCCTTGACTATCTCGTGACGGCTGTCTCTGACTGCTGCGAGTCGGTGACGCGAGAGCGTCACGAGGCTGCGCTTGAACGCTTTCGGCGCTCTTTCGGCGCGGTTGCGGATTCGAATGAGATCGTGGGGATCTGGAATTTGGACGCGGCCCAAAGGTGCGCGACCGAATTTGCCGCGGAGCTTGCGCGCTGAGGATCTGAGAACAGAGCGAGAGGCGCGATCGTGATGCGGATCGCGCCGAGAACCGATCGGCGATCGGGTTGGAGGGAACACATGAACGCAGACGAGGGCCAGCAGGTCGGCGAGATCTGGAGCAGCGTGATTGATCAACCGACGCAGATGCTCTATCGCGCCTATCAGCGCGCCCGCTATGTCGGCGAGAACGTCGCCGTGCTCGCGATCGACCTCTACAAACGCGTCTATCGCGGTGGCAACAGGGAACTCTCCGAGGTGACCAAGGAGTATCCGAGCTCGTGTGGAAGGTTTGCCTGGGAGTGCCGGGAGCCGACGCTGCGCCTTCTCTCCGTGGCCAGAGGCAGGCAGATGCCGATCTATTTCAGTACCGGTCGACTAGAACAAGATGCTGCGAAGCGTCCGACGATGCGCCAGGTCGGAGAGGCGGATACCTCGGATGATCTCGAGATCATGGACGGATTCTTCGAAGCGGGCGACTCTCTCATTGAAAAAGACCGCGCAAGCGCGTTCTTCGGCACCGGCCTGCATGACGATCTCCAGCGAAAGGGGATCGAAAGTCTGATCGTGATAGGGGAGTCGACCTCGGGCTGCGTACGAGCCTCTGCGATCGATGCGTATTCGCTCGGCTACCACGTTGTCGTCGTCGCTGATTGCTGTTTCGATCGGAGTCAGGTGAGCCACAAGGTTTCGCTCTTCGACCTGCACCACAAATATGCCGACGTGTTCTTTTCGAGCGACGTTCTCGACGCGATCGTCGACCCAACCGTCGCGACCGCGGCTCGCTAAGAGGGCGACACCATCACCGTTGCATAGGGCACACGCGAAACGACGCGAGTCCGCTCGAGGCGCGCCGATGCCCGTCACGGGGCAGTTGCCGCGCGCTCTGTGTCGGAGGGGTTGACCTCGCGCGGGGGTCTCAATCCTCCGTTGGCGCAGATCCCTGGCGGATGGTGTTCTCGCTGACGACCTGGGGTTCGAGGTAATGCAGCAGATAGTCCGGACCGCCGGCCTTTGTCCCCGTCCCGGATAGACCGAATCCGCCGAAGGGCTGGCGGCCGACAACCGCCCCGGTGATGTTTCGGTTGACGTAGATGTTGCCTGCGTGCAGTTCGTCCGTGGCGAGGCGTATATGCGCCGGTGAGCGCGAGACGATCCCCGCCGTGAGCGCGTAGGAGCTCGAATTGGCGATCGCGATCGCGTCCTCCACGGATCGTGCGGACATGACGGAGAGGACCGGTCCGAAGATCTCGTCACTGGCGAGCGGACTCCCGGGGAGAACGTTGCTGACGACCGTCGGGCCGATGAACCAGCCGTTGTCGGGCAGGTCCTCGCGAGCGAGGACGATCTCTCCCGAGCCAGGCGCCGACGCAATGTAGCGACGCACACGTTCGTAGGCGTCCTCGTCGATCAGCGGACCCATCTGGACTGCGGGGTTCTCGGGGTGCCCGATGCGCAGTTCGCGTGCCGCACCGACGAGGCGCTCGAGAAAGGGTTCATAGATGTCGCCGACGACGATGACCCGCGAGCAGGCCGAGCATTTCTGACCGGAGTAACCGAACGCGGACCCGATGGTGATCGGCACCGCCTGGTCGAGGTCGGCGTCGGAGTCGATGATGAGCGCGTTCTTGCCGCCCATCTCCGCGACGATCTTCTTCACCTGTGACTGTCCGGCCCTCGGTGCGGCAGCGGCCTGGATGATGCCCAGTCCGACGGCCTTCGATCCCGTGAAGGCAATGAACGAGATATCCGGGTGGCGAACGAGGAAGTCGCCGATCACCTCGCCCCTGCCGGGCAAGAATGCCAAGACGCCACCCGGGAGGCCGCTTGCGTGGAGCGCCTCGCGGAGTTTCGACGCGATGAGTGGTGTCTGTTCGGCGGGTTTGAACAAGACCGCGTTGCCGGCGACGAGTGCCGCGGTCACCATCCCCGTTGGAATCGCCAGAGGAAAGTTCCACGGTGCGATGACGACGCCGATTCCGCGTGGGATGTATCGCATGGAGTTCACCTCACCGGGCGGTGATTGCACCGGTGCCCCCTTCGCGAGCCGCATCATCTCGCGCGCGTAGTACTCGCAGTAGTCGATCGCCTCGCACACATCACCGTCGGCCTCTGACCACGGTTTGCCCGCCTCGTACACCTCGAGTGCCGCAAGCTCGAACCGGCGATCGCGCATCCACGCGGCCGCTCGGACCAACACGCCCGCTCTCTCTTGGGCAGGCGTCCTCTGCCATGCACCAAGGGCGCGCCGCGCACTGGCGAGAGCCGTCTCGGCCTCGGCGATCCCACAGTCTGAAGAGGTGGCGACGATTCGTGATGGTTCTGCGGGATCGACGGACCGGATGACCGCGTCGGTCGACATCGGCCGGTCATCGACGACCGCTGGCACGAAGTCCCCGAGCTCACTGGCAGCGACTCGCGCGAGCGTCGCGGCGAACATCTCCCGAGTCTCGCGATCGAACCAGCGGAGCGGAGGTTCTGGCCGAAACGACGAAGGAGATAGTGCTTCGAGTCCGGTCGATTCCGCGCCGAGCACCTCTTCGTGTGTTGTCGCCGGTGTTGGGTGTGGAAGTTCGCGCGCGTGCAATGGGCCGGCCGGGGAGCGAGTGGCCACGAGGCCCTCGTTCGCCGTGTTCTCGAGGAGGCGTCGTACGAGGTACGCCATGCCCGGAACGATCTCTCCGACCGGGGCATAGACGCGGAGTCGGATTCCGAGGTTACGGACGGCATCGTGGAACTGCTCACCCATTCCATAGAGCATCTGCATCTCGTAGCCGTTGTCGGGTATGCCGATTCGTCGCGCATAGGCGATCGCGAAGGCAAGAGACGAGAGGTTGTGGCTCCCGAACGCGGCGCGTACCTTCCCGTGATGATCGTGGAGGAGCCGCGTGCACCTTTCGAAGTTCGCATCCGAGTCCGCCTTGTGGGTGTACACGGGGGGAGGCCATCCCTGGGCGGCCGCGTGGATGGTCTCGGTGTCCCAGTAAGCGCCCTTAACGAGGCGGATGGTGAGCGGCGTCTTCTGCGCACTGGAGAGTTCGATAAACCGTCTGAGGTCGGCTTCGGAGTCCTGGAGATACGCCTGGACGGTGATTCCCGCCTGGAGATCCGCGAACTCCTCCTCATCGAGCAACGTCGTGAAGAGCTCAATGGTGAGATCCTTCACCTCGTAGTGCTCCATGTCGACGTGGACGAGTGCCCCGCCGTCTCGGGCTTTGCGCAAGATCGGTCGGAGGCGTTCTTTGATCTCGGCGATTCCCTCGTCGGCGGTCAAGGGCGCAAAACGCGGCGAGAGCGCGGTCGGCTTCACGCTGACGTTGACCCGCGCAATGGCCGAGAGGTCGTCGTAGTCGAGCAGCGCGTTCGCATTCCAGGCGCAACTGGCGCGAAGCAGTTCTGAAAGGAGATCGTCCACCCGGGTTGCGTATCTCGCCGCCTCATCTGCCGTTACGGTTTTTTCTCCCAGCACGTCAACCGTGGAGGCCGTTCCCGCGTTCCAGAGCGTTCCGAGCTTTTGGACTGCATCGACGGCGTCGCGTCCGACGATGAACTGCTGGGCCATGCGTGAGATGCTCCGTCGTGCGACCGCGGTCGAGATCTTGTCTCCCAAAGGGACCTGCTCGACGAGCCCGAGCCCCAGATCAACGATCTTTGGCAGATCGACGCGGTCGAAGTACTCCTCGAGGTGGCGGAGCACGTCGCCATCGTCGCTCGTGGCCGGGAAGACATCGACGAATCGGAAGAGCTGCGTCTTGAAAGACGGATGCGACATCGACCAGTCGATGAGCCGATCGTTCCACCATCGCTGCTGGTAGAGGTGTGTCCGGCGAGATGCGGAATGTCGGCGAAGTTGTTCGGTCAGCTTGGCGACGTCATCTTCAAGACGGCTCGTCATTTCACCAGCCGCGAGCTTTCGTCATTCCCGGTTCGACATGACCCTCGAGTCCGGCGAAACCGCGGATAATCAAGACATCGGAGCCTGATCCTTTGAGTGAGAAATCAGGAGCTCGGGATTTTGCCATTACCGCTCCTCGTTTTTCAACGGGTACATTTCCACGCTAGTTGTTCGGTGGCTACTGAGGACGGGGCTGCGCGGCTCAGGCGGATTGTTTTGGTATCCCCTCCTTGCTGATTCCGGCTCGCCAAGTCCGTGCAACTGACCAATCACCCAAAGAGCGGCAACGTCAAGGCGTCCGATGTTCTTGGACGCGGTCGGTACCGCCACGATCCGATGCTCAGGAAGCCGTTCCGCTTGAGTGCAACTCACCGCGTGTACATCCGGGCTCAGCTTGGTTCAAAGCGCGTTAGGTTGCGGCGATTCGCAGCGAAAGGACCAATGCTGGGCGATTGATCTCATCGACGGGCACGTCCCGCCGAAAAACGCGCATGAATATGTGGGGCGAGATCATTGGGACTGCTCCCGAATCAGATTCGAGACGGAGAATCTTGATTGTCGGCTCACTACCGATGAACACTCGGGTCCGACGAGGTAGTTGATCGCAATGTCTAGCCGCCGTCGCTGGGAACATCGCAACTTCAGCTCAATGTGGTGCGCAATAAATTGCAGTTGCGTCGTGGATCTCAAGGGCACGGGCATTCCGAGATCGGCAATGGCGTGATGCGAGACGACCTCGAGGATCAATGGGATGCCATGTTGATTCGCCCGATCGCGGATCCCTGCTCTGTCTGTCGGGTTCGAGAACCCCGACGATCGAGACCTGCCGGAGGGGACTGGCGTCCGTACTCCGGTCAGGCTCTGTGACATGTGCAACGAATTGCTATGTGAGAGTTCAGCGCTCTCATTGAAGTTCTCCACACCGTTCCAAAGACCGACTATGGCCCCCCTCCGTGATGAAGGGGGGCCATGTCTCGATGCCAGGTAACGGAGTCTCCCCCGTGTTGATGACTACCTGTTGTACACCGCGTTGCTGATCGAGAAGAGGTAGCAGCTTCCCGCCTCAACCTGTGGCAGCACCGTGCGGACTCGCTGGCGGCCGGCAAGCTTCGCCGTGAATGTGGCAGACGAAATCACCGTCGGCGCAGTTCCGCTTGAATTCGCGCGCAGCGTCACGTTACGCACATTGACCCAGCGTCGAAGCGACGTGTTGAATCGCTGGAGCGTCACGTATCTGCCAGCAAACCTCGCCGCGGCAAAGACGCGAAGCGTGTAGCGGTTGACGCTGATCCGCCTCAGCGCCTCGCGAGGCTTGACCTGGGCGAGCACGTTGTTGCTCGCCGCGCTCTTCACCTTGGCCGAGTACACCGTCTTGTTCAAAGGCTTGGCTGAAAAGACGAAGTTCCCGCCAGTTGTGGTCGTGACGTTACCGACCGTGCTCGCTCCTGCCTGCCCGCAGGCTTGCGCAAGAATCTGCACGTTCTCTCCCGAGCGCTGGTCAGAGACCGTTCCTGACAGCCTCTCGAGTCGCCCGTATGCTGCCACTCCCGGTGTGACTGCCAGCGACACTGAGGGTGAGACCTTGGAGACGACAACTGTCCCCGAGTAGGTCTTGTTCTTCATGGTCGGGTCCGAATAGGAGTACGTCCCCGGACTGTGGAAGCTGCACTGGCCATATCCGCCAGGCTGCAGGACAAGCGGGTTGGCGCTGCAGGTCACGCCGGATTTCTTGTTGAAGGCCACCTCGTGTACCACGAGATCGCCATTGACAAAGCCAATGGAATCGCCGACGGCGACAGATGATGTGTTTGGCACATATCCGAGTGCCGTCACCGACACGGTCTGTGTTGCGGCCGAAGCCACTCCCGCGGTCACAATGCCAAAGGCCAGAAACATTGAAGTCACACCAAGTCCAGCAAGCGCGCGCCGAAAGACGTGAACCGACCTTTCCTGTCGTGAGTCGCCATGAAACAGTCGCATCTCGTACCTCCCAATGTTGGAACCCGCGCAAGTTGCACGTATTACTCAGTACGTCGCCCGGGGCGCTCGCTTTGTTACAAATAGGCGACGTGCGCACGGCTTTCATGATCCATTTGTGATGTATCTGTTACGGCATTGCTCGCATTTGCCAGAAACACCGGCGTTTGTCCTCTTGCTCCGCGTGCGCGCGGCCGATGATTGTTTGGCTTGTGTCGAGAGAATCCGACCTCCAGGAGCGAGAGATGACTGTCGCGCGCGGTGGCGGTCCCCGTGATGCGCGGCGTCGTTGGGCCAAGCGGTCACATTCGACGCGTTGTGACGCGATGGTGATCTCGCCTCCGATGAGCCAGGCCCCCCTCACCGTGTGATCGCGGTGTATCACGTGGCCTGGCTGGAACTCGCGTCGGGCGCGCCAATGCACGGTCGTGCAATCCGGGGACTCGGGCAGGGCGAGAATGCGCGCTGTGGGCGAGGGGTTCAAACTTTCGAACCGATGTAGCATGCGAGGCAATGACGGATTCGAGTAGCGCCTTCGACCTCGATCTCGCCCTTTCATCGCTGCACGCCGATGGAGGAGACATTCAGTTGATGTTTCGCCTCCTCATCGAGCGGCTCTCCGCGGCGCTCGGGGACCGCCTACGCGTCGAACGAGCGGGCCGGTTGCGCAGAGATGGAAAGATCCGGCGGGTCGAGATTCAACTCTCGGGTGTAACGCTCATCGCCGAGTTGACTGACGGAGCGCCGCGATTCCTCATCGGTCAGGTCTCGGGCGGTATCCGGATCAGAACCGACGTCACCGATGTCGCGGGGTGGCTCAAATTGCTTCTCGACACGTTGACCGCCGAATCTGAACACAGCACGATCACCCGACAGGCGCTTGAAGCCATCATCATCGGAGGAAACTGATGCCAGACAAACCAGAGGGCCCTCCCGCGGATCTCCCGAAGGATGCCACGCACCGGCTCGAGGAGCTCGAGCACGGAATGTTCACATCGGACCTCTCGGTGAATGAGTTCCTTCTCGTCAAGGATGCTGGGTTCCATCCCCTCGGGTTCGTCATGGGGTCGTCGATCTACCACATCGGCCTCCAGACGCGGAAATGGAGCTCGAGTCAAGAGCTTGTCAACCTCACCTTGGCGATGTATGCCGCGCGTGAACTGGCGGTGACGCGCATGGAGGAGGAGGCCATCGAACTCGGCGCCGATGGCGTGGTTGGGGTGCGTCTCGATGTGAACTACTACGAATTCGGAGCCGATACCGCCGAATTCATCGCGATGGGTACGGCGATCAAGGCGGAGGACGGCCGCTCCTATCGCAACGTCGAGGGAAAGCCCTTCACCTCTGATCTCTCAGGTCAGGCCTTCTGGACGTTGCGACGCGTCGGCCATCTCCCCCTTGGACTCGTCATGGGTACCTGCGTGTATCACATTGCGCATCGAGGAATCGGACAGACGATCTCCCAGGTCGGCAAGAACACCGAACTTCCGAACTACTCCCAGGCGCTCTATGACGCCCGTGAGCTCGCGATGACACGCATGCAAGATGAGGCAACGAGACTCGGCGCGTCGGGCATCGTGGAGGTGAAGCTGATCGAGAAATCACACATGTGGGGGAGCCATACCATCGAGTTCCTCGCACTTGGAACGGCCGTGACCAAAGAGGAGGGCTCCGCCCCCCTTCTTTCGCCTCAGACGATTATCTCGCTCGACAACTAGCGCAATGACTCCGTCACCCCCGCGTCCATCTGCGTGGTCTTCCGGACTCTCGACGAACGACTTCGCTGCCTGTCTTGGCGCCGGGTTGCAACCGCTCGGCTTTGTGCAGGGATGCTCTGTGGTCTCGTGGAACTTCTACTCCGCGCAGTCATCCATGATGGGCATGGGATTTGGGCTCAACCAGATGCGTGGATACACCGAGCAGTACAGCTGTCCGCACGGTTTTGTCTCAACCGAGCATCGCATGTACGGATTGAACTACCAGAAGACCTGGATCGAAGAGGCGTGGACCGAGACATTCGCCGCCGCGAAGCGGAGACTCCTTTCCGAGGCAGCAGCGCTCGGCGCACACGGTGTCATCGATGTCGTCGATCGATCCATCCATCACGCAGAGAATGCAACCTTCGAGATAGCGCTCTCGGGTACGGCGGTGGCCATTGAGGGCGTTGCCCGACCCGAGGTGCCGTTCACGACATTCCTCGCGGGACAGAAACTCAACAAACTCGTTGAAGCCGGGTTCGCCCCGGTCGACATTGCGCTCGGAATCACCGCGGTCGGAGTCATCGCATCGTGCATTACGGAATACCAGACGCGCGGCGGTGGAATCGCCTTCGGTGGCAACGTCGGTGGTTGGGGAGGTTCGCAGACTGGGGAGATCGAACAGGTCGTACGCGCACAGGGCGCGGCGCGCCGTCTCGTGCGAGAGCGGGTCCGCTCCGAACTCAATGGCGATACCCTGCACGGAGCGTCGCTGAGTGTGCGAACTATCGAGTCGAGCGAAGGTCCACAGATCGAGGCTCTGATACGGGGAAACCGGGTGCGATCCTTCAAAGCATTCGCCGCACTGGCTCCACCCCGCCCGGTCGTTCAGCTGGTCGACCGATGAGCGATGAGATGATTGCGGAGATGCGCGCGGCGATCACCTCGCTCGGCAGGGGTCCCTCGCGCGATGACCGGTCGGTCACCTCCGACCTTTCGATCGATGAGACGTTGCTCCTCCATGGGATGGGGTATGAGCCGGTCGATCTCGTCACGGGTATCTCTGTCGTCGCGATCCCCTATGGAACTTTCATCGTCCCCTATGGGCAGGGATCCCCGATCGAGCTCTCTCACGCCAAGGACGCACTCTCGCTCGCGTTTCGAAACGGGGCAGAGCGGCTACGCAAGGAGTGCGAGGCGGCTGATGGTGTTGGCGTCGTCGGCGTCGAGGTCGAGGTTGAGGTCGATGGCCGGAGCGCCACGGTGACCTTCACCGGAACGGCTGTGACGCCGATCGGTCATGGGAAGAAGTCCCCGGGCCGCCCGTTCGTCACGGACCTCTCCGTGCGCGACTTCGTGCTGCTCGAGCGCGCTGGCTGGGCCCCGATCGATCTGGTCGCGGGTTCGGGATTCGTTGCCGCGCCCGTACAGGGTGTACGCCAGAGGATCTCCCAGGTCGGTCAGAACATCGAACTCCCGGTGATCACCAGGTCATTGCAGATCGCTCGCGAGCGGGCGATGGATCAGATGCAGACTGCGGCGCTCGCGATGCATGCGGCGGGGGTCGTCGACGTCTCAATTATCGACGGACCTCTTGGGCATTCTCGCCACGTGTGTGCCTTCATCTGTTATGGGACAGCGATTCGTCTCGTTGCCGACCGGCATCAGCGCATCGAGCCCGAGCTCATGCTCGCGATGGATGACCGTATTGCGTTTCAAGCGAGCTCGGTGCACTGAATTCCGTTTCGGCGCCACGACGCGCTGCGGTGCGCATCGTTGAACCGGTAACCGGTCGGCGCAGTCCTGGCTCGGTGCTGTTCGCCGTCCCAGATTCGTATCCACCGAGGTCCTCCGTGATATCGATGGCGAGGTGACGGTAACCGCGTACCACTTCATCTTGGAAGGCCGATTCGAGGTCTGCGAGATAATCCCCGTCACCAAAGCTGATGGGTCCACGCATGGATCGCATTGAAGGAGATGGGCGGGTTGCCCATCGTGAAGTTTCTAAAGTTCGGACCAGAGTTGTCGTTGACCCTGGGGACGCTACGCAACTCGATCAGCTCAGCCCGTCGTGCAGGCTCCGGTAGTTACCGTCGAGGTGGAGGACTCCGCCGTCGCGATGTCGCGATTCACTGCGGGCAGCGCCAGCGCGTAACCGACGCCGGCATTCGTCGTCGAGCGGGCGAACACGACTCCGATGACCGTGCCATCGCGGATCCCGTCGGCTGCGTCACCCGACGCGATGAGCGGACCACCCGAGTTACCGGGTTGGACCACCGCGTCGAGTTCGTAGATCTCTCTCGTGACCTCGGCGTTGCCGTAGATGTCGAGTCCCGTGGCTTTGAAGGAGTCCGCGACGCCTGCTGGCACCGCCTTCAATGGGCCCCCTTCGGGGTACCCGAGCACGGCCGCGGTGGTGCCGCGGCCAACGACTGCGGAACCCCCGAGCATTGAGACGGACGGGGCACGCAGGCCCGGTACGCGAAGCACGGCGATGTCGAGCTGGGGATCGTAGAGGGCCGCCGTCGCGGAGTGGTCGCCGGACTGGTCGATCACGAACGGGCGCGAGATGCCAGCGACGACATGGGCATTGGTGACGACGAGTCCCGGCGCCACCACAAAGCCGGAGCCCTCCTTAATGACTCCGCAACCCGAACCCTCGATCTTGATCGTCGATGGGGCATCGGTGGCAACCGCTGGAGCGATAGCTGAACTGCTCGGAGGAGTGATCGGAGAAGCGACCTGTGGAGGTAGACCCGCGAACACAACTGGGAATCCCTCCGATGCCAGGAAGGACGCGATGCGCGAGAAGACCGTCGGTGGCGCCGGCAGCAGCCTGTCAGCGGTCCGGAGGATACGTGAGTTGGCCACCGCGGAGTTGAGCGAGGTGAATCGACTGTTGGCAATGACTCCTGCCACGAGCCAGACCGCAAGAATGGTGGCGGACACCGCCACTACGGCGCCCGCGACTGAATCGACTGGGCCGAGGTGGATCCGTCGAAGCGCGAGGCTCGAATGAACGCCGAGGTATCGGCCAACTCCGCCGAGGATCCCAGCCATTCCAAAGATGACGACGGCCGCGATGATCGACTTGCTTGCGGTGGTGTGAACAAGACCGACCAGAGAGGGGACCGCAAGGGCTCCGACGAAGAGTCCCAGCCAGAACCCGCCGAACGAGAGGACCTGGATGGCAGCGCCGAGTCGCAGGCCATGTATGACGGAAATAGCGATGAGGACCAGCAGCACTATGTCCACCGAATTCATATGTAGATCCTCCACCGAATTCTTTGAAACACGATATAGCTAATGTCGGCTGGCGTATTGATGCACTTTCTCACGAAAATTCATTAAGAAACCGTGAGCGCAATCGTTAGGCTGAATTCGATATTGAATACGGGGACCGCACAGAACAGTTGGCCCAATCGTCGATTTGAGAGACGACTTGCAACTGTGGGCCTCAAGACATCAGAGAGACGGCCAGTCGCGTGGTTTCCCGGGTGATGCTCACCGTTGATGGTCATCGCTTAACTTTTGCGAGTCCAGATCATCCGAAGATGATCATTGTCGTGTTTGAACGCACGGAAACGTTCCAATTTCAGACCTCCAACTTGTGGGGCTCGGTTTTGCGTTTATCGCTACCGAATAAACAAAAGTTTGAAATCGGAGATCATTTCCCGAGTGGAGAAATTCGAATTCCCAACCTTTTGATCCGTAGCCACGTACACGCCTTCTCGGCGTGTATCAGTGTGTCGCGTGGTGTCTCATTTGTCCGGCAAATAGTGCCAAAGCGAAATACTTCTGGATTTGGCTGCGACAGAGCGAGAAAGGATTTTGATAAGTTGTTGCTGAAAAGTTGGGTCATTTTTCGAAATTATTGGAACCTTCTGACGGTGCGGCACGGCCAGCTGGTGGGTCATCTACCGAGTTCCCGTCATTCATACCGTGGATAACATGGCTGTTGGGCGACTGCGTACTGCTACACAGTCGTTTCACTTCGTGTACACCGTTGGACAAAAGAAGAAGTAGTGACAACGGACCACGGTTGTTTGCCCTAGCAGCATTGATGAAGGGATTCATTTGATGACACTTGATGAGTTATTTCGAATCCCACTCACGATCGTCGTTGAGTCTCAAGAGCACGACCATAAATGGGTTCGGGTGGCAACGATTGAAGAGCTACCCGAACTCTCGGTGGTTGGCGAAGATATGGATGAACTCATAGGACGCGCAGAGCGCGAGCGACTTATCTCACTGGCAGAGTTGGCCGTGCATCAGGGATGGACGCCGAACGGAAGTCCTCTCATGGATACATGCGTGCGTGCCGCGCTTTTGCAGGCAGATCTGGTTGAACTCCTGCCATATCTTGAACTCGATGTCCAGGCCCTTCCAGTCGGATTAGTCGAGCAGATACGCGGTCGTATCGGAAGTTCCGCCGCGTAAGGAAGCGTGACGCAGTTATGGTGACATGTCGAGTACCTCGAGGGTTCTGTTTCGAGTGATCATTTTTTAAGGAGATCTTGTGGACGAGCACACGAACGATGCGTTGACCAAGACAGGCCCCGGAACGCTCATGGGTAACTTGTTTCGCTCCTTCTGGCTACCCGTGCTACTCGAGTCTGAACTTGCGATACCAGGATGCCCGCCGGTTCAAGTCCGCCTCCTCGGTGAGGACCTCGTGGCATTCTGGGAGCCCGGCGGGGAGATGGGGCTTATTGATGCTCTTTGCGCACATCGATCAGCACCACTCTTCCTTGGTCGGTGTGAAGAGGGAGGCCTTCGCTGTATTTACCATGGTTGGAAGTTTGCAGCTAACGGTCAATGCATTGATCAACCGAACGAGCCACCTGACAGCCGATTCAAAGAGCACGTTCGTCTCAGGGCCTACCCTTTGGCACGCCGTGGTGGGGTGATCTGGACGTACATGGGTCCAGACGCCGTGCCACCGCCATTGCCCGATTTCGACTGGGCATTGGTACCGGAAAGTCATCGTTTCATTGCGAAATACATCGTCGACGCAAACTATCTCCAGAACATGGAAGGAGATATCGATTCGAGCCACGGTTCTTTTTTGCACAGCGCATTGGGGTCCGATGTGATCGAGGGAGCGCATCTAAATCGGAAGGGCTACAAGTACGAGAAGTACCTCATGAAGAGTGGTAACCCTAAATTTTTTTGCAAGGATACAAACACTGGAGTTCTGATCGGAGCTCGTCGGCCAGCCGAAGACGACTCGTGGTATTGGCGTATCACGCAATGGTTGCTACCTGCGTTCTCGCTTATTCCGGAAGAACCTCACCACGCGATCATTTGCAATATGCGAATTCCTATCGATGATGAACACAATGTTTTTTTCCGCATCCGTTGGCACCCTGAGCGGCCTCTGAGCGAGTTCGAGTTATACCAATGCAGAGAGGGTGGAGTCTTGTTTTCAGAGACTGAGCCGGGAACGTTTCGACTTAAGGCGAATAAGCAGAATGATTACCTCATAGATCGCACGGTGCAAAATCTCTACACGTATTCCGGGATTAAGAGCATCCCCGCTCAGGACGTGGCCGTGCAGGGAGCGATGCCGATAATTGATCGGACACGAGAACATCTTGGATCAAGTGACCTCGGAATCGTAACGGTTCGAAAGCGACTTCTCGCCGCGGCAACCGCATTGAGAGACCACGGATCTATTTCTGCGCCCAGTCTGTCAGGCGAATTTCGAGTGTTTCCCGTAGCAACTGTCTTGAAGCGGGAGATGGAGTTCTCAGAGGGCGCAGATGAGTCACTTCACGGTCGAGATCTCTCACTCGTTTCGAAAAACCCAGATAGCTAGGAGTTGAGAGCAGGGTCAGTCATATCCATTCGGCATTCTCGAGCGATGCAGTTATTGCTGAACCTTTGGTCCATTCTTGCAAGTGTGAAGTGCTGAATGATTCGAGAGGAGTTGGCGAACTGCCGCGCCATGGTGATTGTCCTCGTGGTTCAGCGACCTGTTTCGCGACCCGGCCCGACCGCGTTTCGAGCGAGATGTGTAGGAAAGTCATGTTTGCGACCCTGAGTCAAGGAGTTCGCCTGGCCGAACAATCATGCCCACTCACCAAGCCGCTCATCCGGCGATCTGGGAGGCAACACGGCCAAAAGAGATCGGTCTGAGAAGGACGATGTCGCAGCACCTGATCCTGCATTGGCCCAAAGGTCGTTGTGCTTAAGCGGGAGGGAAACGGTGCCAGCGACACTTGTCGAATGCCAGAATGCGACCCATGGATATCCTCAGCGATCTCACTCCCACCGGCATTCTGCGAGCCTCGATCAACCTTGGAAACCCGGTGCTGGCCCAAGGCACGGAGACGAACCCGAGCGGCGTAACTGTCGATATCGCCCGCGAGCTTGGTACCCGGCTCGGTGTTCCGGTTGAACTGCTCCGCTTTCACGCGGCCCGAGAGTCGTTCGAAGCCGTGAGCCGAGGCAGCGCCGACATCTGCTTTTTGGCCATCGAGCCTGCCCGAGCGGAGACCATCGCGTTCACCGCGCCTTATGTAGTAATTGAGGGAGTGTTCGTCGTTGCAGAGGGCTCGTGCATAACTTCGCCGACGGACGTGGACCAGCCCGGCGTGCGCATTGGGGTCAACGAGGGCTCCGCTTACGATTTATTCCTCTCCCGCACCCTGACCCACGCGCAACTCGTGCGCGCCAGCGATGGCGTCCTAGCGTTCACCGAACATCAGTTGGAAGCCACAGCCGGCATTCGCCAGCCGATGGAGGCGTTCGTCGCTTCCCATCGTGGCCTTCGGCTGGTCGAGCCGCGGTTCATGGAGATTCAGCAGGCTGTCGGCACCCCGCGAATCCGTCAAGTCGCGACGATCAGTTTCCTTCATACGTTTGTCGAGGAGCTCAAGGCCGACGGGTTTATCGCCAATGCCCTGTATCGCTCTGGCCAGTATGATGCGAGCGTTGCTCCCCCGGCTGCGTGATCAATGAGGGCGCGTCGGATCTGTTCTCCTCGTTTGGGGCTCCTGATCTAAAAGTGCTGCCCAAGAAGCACCTGATGTCCATCGGGCGACCCAAGTCACTCACATCCTCATCGCCATTCCGAATAGATCTGATCTGGCGTCCGTAAAGTGCCGCAGTGGAGCAGTCGCAAATACAGAACGTCGCTCTGATTGGAAGTAGCTTTGCCGAGTCTGTCGCGCCAGATCGACGGTTATTTCGCTGAATAGCGACACAAAGACCGAGCCAAACGGGATTCGAGCGGGCACCGTTGGACGACTCTGTGGGGAGTTGGTGTAACAGTCGGCAAAATAGTCATCAGGGAACATCTCATGGCATGCTCGGTCACGAGCCTCTAGATCGAACCGTCTTTCAGACGATCACCAAGTACGGCGACAGGATCATCGAAGCGACGCCGCTTATCGGAAGTTCCAGGGGCGATGCATGAATTCTCTCAAGGTGGTGCACAGATCGCGAATCGAGAGCCGACTCAATCAGCGATCACTAGTCCCGAACGTCCTGGATGAACCAGGTCAGTGGCAACGTCCAACCCACGCCCTGTTCCAAGGCTCGTCTCCACACCAACGATCCGACGGCGGCGAACTGAAGACCTTGCGTGCCCGTAGTCACAAAGAGCGTCACCTCTTTGTCGGAGGTCCGTCCGAAAGCTACGTTGCGCTGGACCTCGATGAACGATGGCCAATCTTCCTCTGACACCGGCTTGCTCTTTGGAATACGACTTCGCTCTTCCTCGGTTCCGCTGATATAGGAGGCGATGCCACCACCAGTCCAGGAAAGCTCCGGGATGACGTCGGTCCGCGGCAGGCTGTGCGTTCCGAGCTGGACGACACGATCGGCTCGTTCGATGAGATCCTTGCCAAGTTCTCGTCGCGTCACGCACGTCACATGCGTACCAGGCGCAACCCAACCTTGATCAAACGTCGGTCCAGCGGAATCTGTCGCCGTTGCGACGATGTCATGTGACCTCACTGCCTCTTCAGCGCTGCGCACCGGTGTCACCTCGATGCCGAGTTCCTCAGCCATCTCCTTTGCGAACGACTCTCGATGCGACGCTGTTGGGCTGAACACCGAGACGTGTTCAAGCGGTCGCACATGGCTGATCGCTATGAGGTAGCTCCGAGCCATCCCACCAGAGCCGAGCAATCCAAGCGTGGTCGCATCACGGCGCGCGAGGAGGTCCGCACCAATTCCCGCGGCTGCTCCAACACGGACATGCTGAATGTAGCCGTCTTGCATAACGCACACAGGTGCACCATCTTCGCTCGAGAAGAGGAACACCAGCCCGCAGAACGTACCATCTGCGATGCAGTGCTTCTCCCACGTTTGTCCGCCGGGCCACGTCGCAATGTCGGACTTCATCCGTACGGCGACGACGCCAGCAGACATGCTTGCGCCAGCCATGCTCCCCCATTGGTGATAGTCATCAGACCGTCCGGTCGGCACGAAGAGGTCGACACGCGGAATATAGGTTGCATTCCCATCTTTGAGATCAAGGTACGAGGCGCGCAGCGCCTCGATTGCGGAACCCATATCGAGGAGACGCTCTACATGATTGTTGATCAACCACAGCACCTTCCGATCACCAACGACATCCCTGACAATCGCCGGGACCAAATCATCTTCGGTCTTTTCCATCCCAACCCCCACTCTGTCAAAGTCTTGCTAGGTGCCAACCAATAGGACTTGAACGCTCGAAAGTGTCGCTAGTTTCTTCGAGCGTCACTCCAGATATCCGGGTACGAAGTTTTTAGCGGTTTTGCGTTCTAAATCGATCAGATTGAAAACAGGCACCTCTTCAAGCTAGATCGTGAGGTCGGAAGTTCCTAGGACTGATTTGACCCATTTGTTATTCATCGAAATCGAGTTGCATCTCAAATGATGGTGTAACCCCATTTGACTGCCATCAGAGTGCCGAGCCGCGGCACGCGCAGGCACATATTGTGAGTGCCGAAAATCTCGAAACATCAGGGCGCAGAGAATGCACAACGACGGCTCTGCGTTGGAGTTAATTCGGCGTTCTGGGATGTAAGCGTCTCTTGACTTCACGACCTGGCAGGTTGAAGGTTTGACCCAGACCTAGGGCGCCATCGGGGTGGCAATCATCCAACGAATGCCGAAACGGTCGAGACACGTCGACCAGTAGGAACCCCAGGGTTGATCGGCAGGCGCGTTCTCTTCCACCCCTGAGGCGAGTCCCGCGTAGAGGCGGTCAACTTCTTCCTTGGTATCGACCTCAACCATGATTGTTGTGTTGTTTCCAACCCGGCACTCCATGCTCATTGAAAGGAGCATGTCAGTGGCCATGAGAATGTGACCGTTGGTGATCTCCAGCTCCATGTGCATGATGCGCTTTGCATCCTCCGCCGAAAGCTCAGGACCGCCGGGTATCGGCATGTCCCCGAAGCGAATGATTGGGCCAACGAAGGCAGTGCCGAAGAGGTCGCGATAGGCCGTAAAGGCTTCCTCGGTGTTGCCTTGAAAGTTCAAGTACGTGCACACACGCGCCATTGCTTCTCCGATCGAAGTCAAGTGTGCAGAGTGTACAGGACGAGCGACTCATCGATTCGTGCGGGCGTACGGAAACGGCATGCTGCCTGTAGTACAGCTCCACATGTCTTATCGATCCGGGGGACTGGGGGTACCAACGCATGCCTATGGCTCATAACGGGTTCCGACACCTCCGGGCCTTGGCAAATATTGCTGGTCGCAATATTTGCCAATTTTTCTTAACGCCAACGCGAGTCGTGAACTTGCCGTTCAACCTGCAAGCAGCTGTTGGACTCGCTGGTGGGAGATACCAAGGAGGTCGGCGGTATCGCGTCGGCTGAGCCCCATTTCCGTAAGGTGATGTGCAGCTTTGGTCGTAACATCGTGCGCGTCCGAGCCTGCCTCAATCGCCTCGTTCACCGTCGTCGTCGGGCCCCAGCGTCGTGGACCTTCGGTAATGGGTGTCAGCTTTTCCTTCTGCCGCACGACGAGTTTGGCGAGCTCGAGCTCAGCCTGGCGTCGCGTCCCCTTGAAGGCGGACTGTTGGTGGTGAACCCGACCGTGGCGGTCTCGTCCGACGTAGATGCGTAGCTCGCAGATGTTTAGCTCACGCCTGAGCCTGATGCTTCCGGCGATGTTCTTTCCCGTGTCATTCCAACTTGTTGGGCTTTGTGTCACCGGGAAAGCGATGGCTCTTAATCCGGAGGCTCTCTAAATGTTGACCTACAGTTTTGCAGTGCGCTCGGAGGAATTCGAATCCCCAACCTTCTGATCCGTAGTCAGATGCTCTATCCAATTGAGCTACGAGCGCGCGCCACGTTCTTCTTTAACGGCTCCACACTCTAGTCCGGCTGAGATAGCTCGGGCTCTTCACGCCGAGCAGAGCGCAGCCGCATTTGACGCCCCGGCCGTGGCTGCTCGGTGGGCAGGACAGCTTCGGTTGACCGGGTCTCTGGCATCTTGAAAAGAACCAGTAGCGCCACCGCCGCGGCCGACCCGCCAACAAAGAGAAACGATGCTCCATAGCTCACCGCACCGGCGAGAGCGGCGAAAATGACTGGAGAAAGGGCGACCCCTCCCTGGCCGGTGAAGCGCCACAGCCCCAGGAATTTTCCGCGTACCTCGCGAGGGGCGACGTCGGCGCCGATGGTCTGCACCGCACCGTTGGTGATCCCCTGACACAGCGAGGCGACGAGGAAGACAATGACGTAGTCGACAGTTGAGAGGTTGAAGAACGCGATGAGCGCGAGACCAACCATCGTGAAGCACACACCGGAATATCCCGGAATCATCGTGCGGCGCCGGCCATAGCGGTCCATGACCCAGCCGGTGACGAATCCGACCGGCAGCATGATCCCGGCCGAGGCGGCAGCGAGGTAACCGACCTCGCTCGGGTTCATGTGATAGCGGAATGCGGCGTAGATGTTGAGCAGTCCTGCCTGCATCGGGCCACGCGAGAACGCGCCGAAGAGTGCGATCGCGAAATAGTTCGCGTACGTCGATACGAGGTGACGATAGGTGAAGGGTCGCGGCGATTTCGCGATCGAGCCGGTCTGTGTCGAAGAGGTCGTCGAACGTTTTCTTGGGGTGTCTCCGATGTAGCGATAGGCCGGGACCAACGACAGCAGCGAGAGCATGCCATAGGCAACGAATGGCGAACGAATACCCCATGAGGTCGCCATGAAACCGCCGATGAGCGGCCCCAGCGCGCGGCCCGAGTTGTCCATTCCGAAGAGCCAGCTGATCTGGCGTCCGCGCTGGTCTGGCGACGAGCCATGCGAGATTCCGGTGATCCGCCCCATCATCCACAACTGCGTGGCGAAACCGTCGGCGAAGCGCAGGGCGAGAAGCTGCGGGTAAGAGCGGGCAAAGACAACCGCGAAGGCCATCAATGCCGTGAGGATCGGGCCCGAAAGCATGATGCGCCGGCGACCGAAGCGGTCGATAAGCCAACCCGCCGGCAGGGCGCCCGCGACGTTGCCGATGAGGAACGAGGTGGTGACCCCTGTCGCGACGGCGAAGCTGACGTGGAACGAACGGGCGATTGCCGGAATCGCCGGAATCGCGATGCCGGTACCCATTGCGAGGATCAACGCGGGGAGATAGGTGGAGTTGAAGGCTGCGAGTGACCAAGCCTTCATGTTCTCGTCGGGCGCGGTCGCCCGTCGGGATCTCGTTGTCTCGCTGGTTCCCATTTCGGTCCCTTGGCTCGCGGCTGTCGCCGTCAGCGGCAAATGCCCTGAGGGCACGTTAGTGTCGGTCGCGACGACCGGGCGAAACATCGCGAGCACGGAAAGCTCCGGATCAAAGTTTCGATGTCCGGAGCATCCTCTCGACGTGATGCGGGCACATCGAATGGGTCCGGGGCCGCTCTCTGTTCGAGCCGCCGACTCCTGGAGGCCCGGTATCTCTCGTTAGGAATCGTCAGAGTGCACGCGTGACATTACGGATGGTGCGAGTCCGTGGTCGCATAGCTAACCGTGGGAGTTTCCCTTATCGCATCCAAAGGGTCGGATTCGGTAGATATCCGCGTATCCCCGCCGGAATTGAGAGAAGTATGACGAGCGCGTCGGGGAATATGACGAAACCCGACTCATTGTGTGAATGGCCCGAGCCAATTGAGCAACAATGTTGACTATGACTCGAATCCAAGACATTTCCATCCGTTCTTTCCGGTCGCGTTCGCGAGTGCTCTCTGGCGCGCTCATGGCGCTGGCTGGTTTCGCATTTGCATCGGGAGCGACGGCTGCCACGAGACCACATGCAAAGGCAGACGCAGTCAAGTCGAATAGTTCTCTCTCTGGTTCGATAACTGTCGACGCAGCGCTGACCACCCAAGGTGGTGCGGGCTTTGCAAATGCCTTCAAGCTGATGTATCCCAACATCAAGGTCACGATGGTGACCGCAGGCACGGGAAGCCTTGAGACCCAGCTCGCGGCGCAGCAGGCAACGGGGCACATCCTCGCGGACGTTGTCCTGTTCGCCGATCCCACGGACATGGACACGATCGCCGCGAAGGGAATTCTCGGATCATGGAAACCTTCATTGGCGGGCCGCAAAGTTCCCGTTGGCTACTCGGGCAAGGACTGGGTCGGAGCCTTTACCTTCGAGACGGTCATGGTCGAGCATCCCGGAATGGCGAATCCTCCGCAGAAATGGACGGATCTGACGAGTGCCGCGCTCAAGGGTCAGCTTGCAATCGGCAGTGCGAGCTATTCCGGAACGACCTTTGGGTGGGCGGCGGAGCTCCACACGCTTTACGGATGGAACTATTTCAAGACGCTCAAGGCAAACGGTGTCCGCGTCGAGCAGTCAACGACAACGACCGGTACCGACGTCGCGAGCGGCAAGGTACTTGTTGGAGTGACGCTTGACAGTGTCGCTCGGAGTCTTCTGGCGCAACACGCGAACATCAATGTCGTCTGGCCAAAGGACGGCACGGTTCCGTGCCCTGCGACGGTCGGAATAACCAAGGGCACCGCAAACGCGGCTGCAGCAAAGGCCTTTGTGAACTGGCTCGTCTCGCGACAGGGCCAGATCGAAGCAGCGAAACTCGGATACGACGCCGCCTATTTTGGCGCTATGCCTGCCTATCCCATGCCAAAGCACGAGAAGCAACTGGTTGTGAACTGGAATCGGATCACGAAGAACCAGGCTTCGATCCTCAGTGGCTTCTCCGGCATTTTTGGGTAGCCGTCGCAACGAGGTACGTCGTTTCGATACAAAGGAGCTCTCATCGAACGTCCGCTGAATCGTCTTCGGACGGGAGGTCTGTTTTTCGCAGCCCTCCTTCTCGTCGGATATCCGCTCTTTGAGCTCTTCCGCTCCGCGCTCGCCGGACCCTCGGGGCCGAGCGGCGCGTGGCACACGATCGCCACACGCCCGGTTGCAATGGCACTCGTGCATACTGTTGAGGTTTCTGCAGGCGCGACCGTTCTCGCGACCTTGTTGGGCGTTGCCATGGCCCTTCTCGTTGCAAGGAGCGACCTGCCATTGCGACGCTGGTTCGCCGGCGCATGGGTCGCGCCTCTGATCATTCCGGCATATGTCACCGGACTCGCCTGGTTGGATGCCTATACACGGGCCGGTCTGACCGACCAGGTGGCCCATCTCTCTGCAGGCTGGATCATCGGACCAGTGGGAGTCGCGTTGTTGCTGGGCCTTCAAGGTGCTCCGCTTGCCTATCTCTTGATCCTCGCAGCGCTGAGCTCCGGCCGCATTGGAGAACTCGAAGATGCGGCGCGTATCTCTGGCCGCCCGCCCGCAAGCGTCCTCTGGGAGATCACGCTCCCGCTCGTCAAGACGGCGATCATGGGTTCGATGTTGCTGGTCTTCGTGAGTTCGGCATCAGACTTCGGCATTCCGGCAATCCTTGCGATTCCCGCGAGCTATTCGACGGTGACGACGCTGATCTACTCGGATCTCAGTTTCGCCGGCGGCACGCACGCGATTGCCTCCGCGAGTTCGCTCTCGGCGGTACTTGGGCTGTTGGCGATCGTGCTGCTCTTCACCTCCAATCGAGTCTCCCGGACCGCTTCGGGGGCTTCGAGATCGAGCGGCCATGGTGGTTCCGCCCGACCGCTCATCGCATTCGGGCGCTTCCGCAGTCTTGTCATGACGGGTTGGCTTGTGATCCTCGTATTCACCACGGTTTTGCCACTCATTGCGCTCTACGTCACCTCTGTCAGCCCAGCTTTCCGCCTCGAACTCGTCCCGACCCACTGGGTGGCAAGTGCATACGTCGAGGCTCTCTCCGGTGCGAATATCGCGGCGCTCGGTCGCAGCGCATTGATTGCCGCGGCCGCCGCGGCGATCGTCGCAACGGGCGGCGCACTCGTGGCGCTCTGGAACTGTCGACCAAGCCGGCTCGCGACACTTGTCTCGACGTTGCTCGCGCTTCCGTTCGCGCTTCCCGGTTCGGTTGTCGCGATTGCGATCTTGCTCGCCTGGGAACGCTGGCTCTATGGAAGTCTCTTCATCATCCTGATCGCCTATGTCGCCCGGTTTGCCGTGATCGGAGTACGCACCTCTGCGGTGACGGTGGGTAGCATTTCCGATGACCTCGTCCACGCCGCTCGAGCGAGCGGAGCAACGGCCCGTCGTGCATCGCGTGACGTGATCTGGCCCGTTCTCGTTCCGGGAATCGGGACAGCGTTCGCTATTGTCTTCCTCTTGGGAATTCACGAGCTGACGATGTCTTCGCTTCTGTACGGACCATCCACGCAGACCTTTGCCGTCTCCGTGCTCGCCTCCGAAGAGGCGGGCCAGACCGCACTCACCGCATCCCTCGCGATGGTCGTAACGCTGATCACGGGCATCGTCTCCGGAATCGCCCTCTTCGCAAGATCGAGTCGGAAGATCGTCGCGGCTGAAGCCGGTATCGAGGTGCCGCCGTGGCAAACCTGAGCGGCGCGCAAAGCGATCTTCAATCACCAGGAAGGGTGCAGACCCCCGGTACGCCCGCAGTCGAGCTCCGCGGTGTCTCCCTCGCCTATCACGGTCATGCCGTACTGCGTGACATCGATCTTCTGGTCGAGCCCGGCGAGATTGTCGCGATAGTCGGTCCCTCGGGAAGCGGGAAGTCGAGTCTGTTGCGGGCACTCGGTGGATTCCTCGATCCCTCTGCCGGCTCGCTGCTCATC
>DAIDIA010000264.1 GCA_027459565.1 Acidimicrobiaceae bacterium
GACGCAAGGAGCCGGAGGGGATCACGAGGATCCGGCTGGCGATCGAACCGAAGGGCCACCGGAACTTCGCGGGTGTCGTTGCGCGATCGCATTGGAGCCTGGGAGGAAGACTCTTTCTCAGAGTATTCGGCGGACGCTACGGCGATCACCGCGACTGGAACGACATTCGCGCCTGGGCGGACGGCATCGCACAACAACTCGTCGCAAGCGAGGGGCGCGAAACGGGTGAGACGGCCGGGAGGTCGATGGCGCGAGAGCCCTCTCGCACTGATACCGGACCAGACGACCGACAATGAGCTGGCGTCAGATCAACCGATAACCCGCTCCGCGCACCGTCTTGACCATGGGTTCGAGTCCGGGCATGTTGAGCTTCTTTCGCAGGTAGCCGACATAGACATCGACGACGTTGCTCCCCGGGTCGAAGTCGTACTCCCAGACCTCGTTCAGAATCCGCGTCCTTGACAGGACGTGATCTGGATGGCGCATGAACAGTTCAAGCAGCGCCCATTCCCGCGGAGCGAGTTCGATGCTGCGTCCTCCGCGCTGGGCGATCTTTGTCAGGAGGTCGAATCGGAGATCGCCGACGACGAGTTCATTCGCTGCGGGCTGGGTACTCGAGCGGAGCACCGCCCTGATGCGCGCGAGCAGCTCCTCGAAGGCAAACGGCTTCGTGACATAGTCATTCGCCCCGAGGTCGAGCCCGCGGACACGCTCACCGATACCGATGCGGGCGGTAAGGATGATGACGGGGAGTTGGGTGTCGCGCTGACGCAGACGTACGAGCACCTCCTCGCCCGACATCCCGGGTAGGCGGATGTCGAGGAGCACGAGGTCGAACACCTCATCGGGATCCTCGAGCAGAAGCTCGGCTCGCTCCCCGCTGCCGACGACATTCGTGACGTAACCCTCGGCGCGAAGCCCCTTGACGAGAAAGGACGCGATGCGTTCGTCGTCTTCGACGACGAGGATCCTCATTGCTCGACTCCCGCTCCCTCGACGGCGAGCGACAAAGGCAGCACCATGGTCACGCGAGCGCCGCCGAGGCTCGACTCGTCGATGATGACCCTTCCGCCGTGCGCCTCCGAGACCGCCCGCACGATCGCGAGACCCAGACCCGTGCCACCCGGAGATCGTGGACCTGGTCTCGCAAAGCGTTCGAGCGCGAGCGCCCGGGCTGCAATGGGAATTCCTGGACCCGAATCCTCGACAACAAGTTCAATCTCCCTTCGGACCTCGTTGACCGCTGCGCTGATACGTACCACATCACCGGTCCTCGTCGCGTGCACTGCGTTCGAGACGAGATTGAGGATCGCGCCGCGCAGCTTGTCCTCGTCGACGACGATCACGAGGTCGGGAACCGGACCGAGCGAGTACTCCCTCGGTTCGAGAACTCGCGTCGATGCAAAGCAGTCACCCAGCAGCGCCCGGAGATCAACCGGATGTTTCTCGAGGAAATCGGGGTCCATGGCATGACCGAGCATCAGGAGCCGCTCCACGATTGCGCCCATGTGCGCGATCTCCTCGACGACGACGTCGATCGATTCGCGGAGCGCGCTGGGATCGGTGGTCTTTGAACGCCCGAGGACCTCGAGATGACCGCGCGCGATCGTCAGCGGGGTGCGCAGCTGGTGCGAAACATCGGCAAGCAGTCGACGCTGCGCCTGCATCACCCGGTCGATGCGATCGAGCATCTCGTCAAAGGTCCGCGCGAGATCACCGACCTCGTCGTCGCTTCCCTGATCGCCGAGGCGCTTGTCGAGATTCAAGCGCCCGAGTTCATCAGCGGTGACGGTGATTCTTCCGACGGTGCGGAGCAGCTGGCGCAAGAGGATGTAGCTGCTCGCGGTCCCCGCGAAGAGAGCGATCCCCGCCTCGGCAAGGGACAGATCGAGCACGCGCGAACGCACCTTCTCAAACGGGGTGAGATCGGCTGCCGCGGCGATCATACCGACATAGGACCTGCCGTTATAAAGCGGAGCGGTAACGATCTCAATCGACCGGCCACCGATGGACAATGCGCGCGTCTGCGAGCGATGGCCGGTGTGTTGCAACAGGTTCTCCACAACCGACGAGCGATCAAGCACGAGTCCGCCCGCTGTCTCGATCCGCCGGTTTCCCAACAAGGAGACAAGCACCGCGTCACTCGACGCGATCGGGTGAGTCTGGAGATAGAAATACGAGAACGCCTCAAGGCTCTGTGAGGTCGGGCGAGTTGCTGCTGTCTTTGCGAAGAGACGCAGCTCCGCTCCCAGGCTGCCTGCGGCGATTGACTCATAGCTCGTTGAGAAGGTCGAGACGAGGATGACGGAGACAACACCAAGCACGACCGCGAGCACGAGCGCATGCATCGCCGCGAGCCGGACTGCGGTGCTCGGACCCCTTCGTGCACGACGCGCGCGTCGACGACTCCCCGGCGCAGTCATCAG
Organism: Acidimicrobiaceae bacterium; assembly: GCA_027459565.1. Lineage (GTDB taxonomy): Bacteria > Actinomycetota > Acidimicrobiia > Acidimicrobiales > Bog-793 > CAIVND01. The sequence goes on from DAIDIA010000264.1 coordinate 2,427, forward strand.
TGGTCAGTGACGGTGCTTCCGGTTGCCGTGGACGCGCCACCAGATGACCCGCCATCGGCTGCGGCTGACCGCGTGGCGTCTCCCTCACTCACGGGTTGGCGCGGCGCGACGACGATGACCTTTGGCGGTGTCGTCGAGGAGGTAGGGGGCGATACACCGCTATTGACTGTCGTCGTCAGCGCTAGCGAAGTCGTCGTCGAGGAGAAAGCGGTGAGCGGCACACCCTTTCGTTGGACCTGGAGGGCCGGTGGGACCCCGGTGGCGGAGTCCCCGGTATGTACGAGCAACAACGCCACGAAAGCTGCAGTTGCAACCGCGATACTTCCGAGCCAGAGCATCCACACCGATGCACGGACACCGCGCCATCGCCTCAACATGAAAAACCACCGCAGGATCTCCGGGCGATCTCGCTTGACGGGTCCATCCGCACATTCTCCCACGATGTCCATCTGGGCATGCGCTCGCGAGAGGGATGGCACATGCGAGGCGATCTGTGACCCGTGCTGGTTCATCGCGGAGCAAAGCGGTACGCGAAGAATCCACTCGTGCAGCAGGCAACGACGATGCGAACTACAAACTTTGATCCCCTAAACATCTCGCGCGTCTGGGCCACATCGTCATCTGCCAGCGCGTCGAAAAACCTCGGATCGACATACGATGAATCAACGATGAGTTGGTGATGAGTATCTTCTCATGTTCGATCGATTTCCAAGACGGGTGAGATGGTCCAGTCCTATGGTGACAACGCGACGCACAAGAAGACTCGCAGGAGGACTGATTTCCATGAACCAAATTCGACTCTCGACCACCAAACGATTTGCATCAGCATCGGGCATTGCCCTCGCGGTCATGCTGGGCGCAGGTGCTGCTCCCGCTCTTGCCTCGACCATTCACCCACCGAGCACGCTTCGCGCGAACGTCGTGGGCGCGAAGGTCCTCTCGATGCGCGGTGTTGTCGTGGCACGCAATATCGCCAGGCATTCAATCGTTGTCTCCTCGCCGGCAGGGGTCGTTCGCACCATCCGCCTCCAGAACGCGAGGGATGTGCGAAAGGTCCGGATCGGCTCGGACGTCACCGCGCGGTCGATTGCTCTTGGAGACGGGACGTTCCACGCGAGGTCGCTGGAGACAACCGGACGGGCACAGCGCGCAAAGGTCCGTGGAACGGTCGTGAAGAGTCTCGGGCGAGACATCGTCCTCTCTGCGGGCGGAAGCGTGTTCGCGCTGCGTGACCGTTCCAACTCGACATCGACCAGAAGCGCCGGTCACTTCGAGTCAACGAGCGCGCTCTCGGGATCGAGTCTTGTCCCCGGCGATGTCGTCGAGGCAACCGTTTCCTACAACCAGGGCTCTGGCAGCGAGAGCTCCGGGCAACTCAGCACGATCCAACAGCTTGGACAGACGGGGACCATCGGACTCGATGGCGTCCTTTCGAGCATCAACACCGGCGCGAGCACCAGCGCCACCACCGGCACCACGACGACGGCCACATCGATCACCATCGCGGTTGACCAAGGTGCGTTGACAACGGTTTCGATTCCCCCAAGCATCAGCCTTCCCTCGACAATCGCCGTCGGTGACCGTGTCGAGGTCATCGCGTCGTACGCGAACCAGGCGTTCAGTCTGATCACCATCAAAGATGACAGCCTCGCTGCGACAGAGACCGGTCAGGGCACGAGCCAGAGTGGAAGCATCGGGGACCAGACGGTAGAGGCAGAGGGTTACGTTGTGACCGCGAACGCGACGACACTTGTCATCCAGCCCGGAGATGGCGCCACCTCCGTTTCGTTCTCCATTCCGACGACACTCACCGTTCCCGCGCTGAGCTCTGGATCCCAGGTGCACGCGACGGGCACCCTCGTCGGTGGTGTGCTCACCCTGACCTCTGTCATCGTCCAGCAGCCCGAGGGTGACCAAGGTCAGCAGGGGAATCAGTCGAGCCTCGGCGCCACTGAGGTCAACGGCACCGCGAGTACCGTCTCCACAACGTCGCTCGTCGTCCAGCCAACGGGCACCGGTGCTCCCGTGACCTTCGCGGTTCCGACCGGATTCAGCCTCACCGACGTCGTGGCCGGTGGAGCCGTGGATGCAACCGGTGACCTGGTGAACGGCGTACTCACCCTCAGCAAGGCCGAAGTGCCCGACAGCGCGCGAGTCAGCGTGAGTGGCACGGTCACCACGCTCAACACAACGACACTCATCGTCCAATCAAGCGACTCCGGCGTTTCAACGACCTTCAGTGTTCCTGCGAACTTCGCCTTTGGAACCATTGCCGTGAACACAAAGGTCGATGCCAAGGGCACGCTCGTCGGCTCGGTGCCGGTCCTCACCTCCATCACCCTCAACGACTGAGTTCGACGCCGTCGCGTTTGACACTCCCGGGCCAGGAGATCAGCCAGCATCTGGCCCGGCAGCGCTCGGACTCAACCCTCGGCACCACGGAAGACATCGGGCTTCGTTGTGATGCCGAAAATCCATACAGAATCTGCTCTATCCTTTCTGAGCGTGCGCATCTCATCCATTCAACCATTCAATCCCACACATCAGCACCAGACCCGCCACCGTCGCGGTGGACGCGTCCTGCTGGCTGCGCTCGGACTCATACTCGGATCGACACCGCTAATCGGTGCGGTCTTCGCCGACGGGGCTGGCGCTGCGGTCGTTCATGACGCCTCTGGTTGCCCGGCAATAATCCACCAGGCGGGATCGGTGACCTGGAACGCGATCGCCTGGAAGACGTGTTTCGCCGGAACCATCACGCAGAGCTCGCCGAGCGTCACCACCTATGGGGGCCAGACGCTCGTCTCCGTCGGTGACGAGTCCGGAGTGGTCCACCTTCTTGACGCGTCAACCGGAAAGGAATTGCCCGGTTGGCCACAGGCGATGGCAACGTCACCCGGCACGGTCGCGCCGATCGAGTCGAGCCCGACATTCGCGTACTTCAACGGGCCAAGCGCCGCCCCCGACATCATCGTCGCGGCAGGTTCGACCTGGGTAAAGAGCACCGCAGGAGAGGTAGAGGCCTTCTCGATCTCTGGACAAAAGCTCTGGGTGTTCCACGTCGGACATCTGCCGGGTACCGCCTACGGGGTGATCTCCACTCCAGCCGTTGGAGATGTCGTCGGCAACGGGAGCCTGCAGGTCGTCTTCGGATCGTGGGACCACAAGGTCTATGTTCTCGATGCCCAAGGCCACCAGCTCGGATTCGCCTATGACAACGCGGACACGATCTGGTCCTCGCCTGCGCTCTACCGGCTGCCGGGTCACCGCGCGGATGACATCTATATCGGCAGCGATGCCTCGGGGCGCACAGACGCAACCCTTGCGGGAGGACGGTGCGTCGGTGGTTACCTGACGGACTTCCGGTGGAGCGCCCGCGCGATCAACCCCGACACGCGAAGTGCCGGACCGGGTCTGACGCGCGCGTGGTACAAGTGCCTCAACCAGTCGATCTGGTCGAGTCCCGCCGTTGGCGTGATCAACGCCACGGGACAGGCGGCGGTCGTCGTCGGGACAAGTTTCTTTGAACAGCCCTTCACCTCGGCGACGAATCGCGTCTTCGCCTTCTATGCAAGGTCAGGCGCAAAGGTTCCCGGCTGGCCGGTACGCACGCCAGGACCGGCAGTCGGCTCACCGGCGATTGGAACGATCGGCGCCTCCAATACGCCTGCTGTCGTTGAGACGTCGTGGCTCTGTGCCGGCAAAACCCAGCCGGCATGTGTTGCCACCAACCATTCGATGATCGAGGCGTTTACGGGCGAAGGTCACGTCATGTGGAAAAACAGGCTTCTCGGACCGACGGTCGAAGGCTCGGCAACGCTCGTTCCCCTCCAAGGCGGACCGGGCAACGACGTGCTTGTCGGAACTGCATACGGGATCTACCCGCTTGATGGCACCACCGGTCACTACCTGTTCGGCACCAATGGCTCAAACCAGTGGGCGACGATCAACCCGGCCTGTCGCGTCTTCAGCACGCTCGCGATCGCGCAGGTCACCTCGAGATGGGAGGCGATTGCATCGTGTGGCGGTCCGCCACAGTTCAATTTCCCAGGCGAGGTTGCGGCCTTCCCCCTCCCCACCGCGCCGACCTCGTCGCCAGGCTGGCCGATGTTCCATTTCGACGGCGCGCACACGGGCGCCAATTAGCCAGAGGACTGTCCACAGCTTGGGCCGCGCGAAAATACCGTCATCGCCTGCCTATCCCATGAGCTGGCGCTTGACGCAGTCCACTTGGGACGACGCAGGGCCGGTGAGGATTGCGTAGAGCGGAGTCGGTGTGATATCACCGAACCCTCACGCGTTTCGGGTATTCACCAAGGACTGGTTGCCTGACTCATCAGGAGAGACAGGTCGGTGAGCGGCATGAAAACGTCTCAGCTCGCGTGGCCTAGGATGGGGTTCCACCTTGAGGTGCTTTGCATCACGGGTGGGAGGCAGTTCACGGACCTGTGGTGCAGCTCGGAGTGCACGCCGCCCTGTCAAGGCGGAGGTCGCGGGTTCAAATCCCGTCAGGTCCGCCAGTTTGTTTCCGAGGGTGCCCGACACGTGCACCGCGGGAGCGGCTTGGTCGAGTAGCTCAGTTGGCAGAGCGCGCGCCTGAAAAGCGTGAGGTCACCGGATCGACGCCGGTCTCGACCACCGAGAAGGTTGTTCACGCGAATCCCCGGAATGGCTCACCAGTTCTTGTCAGGACTCCCTCGATCGCCGGAAGTCGACACGTTGCAGCTGCGCGAGTCTGATCGGTGAATTTCGATCCGATGTTCTTGAGCTCATCAGATTCTGACGGGCACACGATTGCCGGAAGCGAATTTGCGGGGTTCGTCCCATGTACCGTGGCGCGCAACATCCCGGTGTCGCGTGCGCAAACGTCACCCACTGGCAATGTAACGGCACCGTCGGTGAGTCAGGCAGAGCGGTCTAAGAGGACGTGATCATCCGTGGGGTGGCTTCGTCTTGAGAGGGTCATCGCGACGGGTCGCATTGGAATGGCTGGGGCGAGGGCCCTCGATGCGAATTCGATAGAACCGGCCAGATCAGGGGCTAAAACAGGGATATGGCTATCGGTCGCAAGACTCGCCCAATAGACGATCAACCCGCCTCTTCGCTCGCAAGCGCCTCCCCAATTCCCTCAACGCACAAAACCGTCGCGGATGAATTGAATCCACTCCTCGCAAAGGTCTTCAAGGATGGACCTCCGGTCCAATTCGTCTTCTGGGACGCCAGCTCTACGAAGGCGACCTCTACTCCCGGGACGGTTGTGTTTCGATCGCCGCGTGCTCTCACCCGTCTGATCTGGGCACCGAACGATCTCGGAATGGCACGGGGCTTCATCAGCAAAGACATCGATATTGACGGGGATATCTTTCTCATTCTCCGCGCGCTCCACAGCTCTGTCCGCGACGTGAGAAGGTTCGATCTGCGTCGCCTGTTCAGCGAACTCAATATGACCGTCCGCCTCGGTGCAATCGGGCGACCTCCGGCTCCGCCCGTGGAGGAGATCAGACTCACAGGATGGCGCCATTCACAGATTCGAGATGCCGCCGCGATCAGGCATCACTACGACATCGGCAATGACTTCTATCGTTTGATTCTGGGTCCATCAATGACGTATTCGTGTGCCCGCTTCGACCGCGAGAATACGGCGCTCGAGGAGGCACAACGCTCGAAACATGACCTTGTCTGTCGAAAACTTGGACTGCACGAACGCACGGATACCCGCCTGCTCGATGTTGGATGTGGGTGGGGGTCGATGGCACTGCACGCCGCGGCGAATTACGGAGCGCACGTCGTCGCGATCACACTTAGCGCGTCACAGGCCGAAGAGGCGAAGGCACGCGTCGCGGCGGCCGGACTCGAAGATCAGGTGGAGATTCGACTGCAGGACTATCGAAAGCTGAACGGAGAGACCTTTGATGCGATTTCGTCGATCGGAATGTTCGAACACGTTGGTTCGAGCCGAATGGAAGACTACTTCTGCCTGCTGTTTCGCGCGCTCACTCCACGTGGGCGCCTCCTCAACCATGCGATCTCAGCTCCGGGCGGGTCGAAGCTTCGCGGTCAGACCTTCATGAACCGGTATATCTTCCCTGACGCAGAGCTTGTTGATGTCGCCGATGTCGTTCGCGCGATGGAGCGAGCTGGCTTCGAGGTCCGCGATGTCGAGTCGCTTCGTGAGCATTACCGGGAGACACTGCACGCCTGGGTCGAGAATCTCGAGAACTCGTGGGACGAGGCTGTGGAACTCGTTGGAGAGGGCCGTGCACGGGCGTGGAGGCTCTACATGGCGGCCTCGGCGAACGGCTTCAGCGACGGAAGATTTGCACTCCACCAAGTGCTCGGCGTTGTCCCAACACAATCTGGCGCAAGCGGCATGACAAGGACCCGGGATAGCTGGACCGGACCAAAGAGTGAGCCCTCTCCTGGCGATCGGTGGCAGTAGTTGGTGAAGCCGCGGTGTCTTGGCTGAACCAGTTCCGCGCGATCAGCAGGCGTAGTCGCCGTCAGGGTGCGAGGCCCATTGCGTGAGCGCGATCGACGCGGCTCCGGTGAACGATACCTGCGAGCAGTTCGACTTCGCCCCCGAAAGGGTCCGCGCTCCGGGAATCCAGTTGGGTATCTGCCAGAGCGATCCGGAGGCAGAGGTCGTTCCACCTGTTACCTGTGTCCACTGCGATGATGTCGAATAGGCCCCGACGATGGCCACACCAGCTGCCTGAAGCGAGGCGATCATGCCCTGGAGGTCAGCAACATTCATTGCTTGGCCAGCGGTGCCGGTCTGCCAGGTGTTCGCCGTCTCGACATCGAGCCACCACGGGTAGGCGCCCGGGGAGGTGCTGACGCTCGTCGGTGGGGACTGGCTGTCGATCGCCGTCGCCGCTGCGGTGAGCCACGCCACATCTTGCGCGGACTTGTCATAGCCGTACTGCCAGGCGCAAGCCGGAGAGTCTTCACCTACGGTGAAGGTGCCACTCCCGGTCGTCACCGTCGTCGTCGTGCACGATCCATAGGGCGTCGTTCCCGCAGTGGGCCAGTCGGAGATGGGCGTTCCGTTGTAGATGTTGCCGGGGTCGGCGGTGTTCACATAGAGCGATGCCTTGGGTTGGGTCGTTCCTCCGGTCGAGACCGAGGCCGCCCAATACAGCTCGCTCTGGGTATAGGGCGCCGACGAACCGAGGCAGGGGTTGAGGTCATTCGCGAGACCCCCGTTCACCCCGACGATTCCAAAGGCCGAACTCGAGGGGAAGGAGCCTCCGCACTGGGGATACGACAGGTCATATCCCGTGGTGCTCGACGTCGAACCCCCTCCGCCGCCCCCGTGGGCGGACTTGGCTCCGAGCGCGGGAGCAACCGTGGTGAACATCAGCGCGACGGCGATAACGGCCTGGACAACGAGCCCTTTTGTTACCCGGCGCGCGCCCGTCTGCATGCTCATGGGCCACCCCAATCGTCGACCTCCATGCTAGCCAAGGGGCCCGATGGGGTAAATGGATACCGCTGCCACGTCAAGAACCGATACCAGAGGAACGGCGCAGGCCCCGGAGTGCCGCGCACTCACCTACGACGAAATCTCGCCGGGGCACGGGTCGGACCGATTCCCAGGGGCGCTCGAAGGTTCGCAACCAAAGCGCGCGCCTCGGGTGCGACGTTGCGCGGATGGGTCAAGGTCAGAGAGCAACTCCGCGATGCGGAACGGGAACGATCCGTGGACGACCACGCGTTGTCACCGGAGGCAGCGATGGCTAGGACCGAGATTCACTTGATCGATCACTGTCGAAGTGCGCGCGCGTCCACGAGTCGGTCGACACCCATGTGCTCTTCGGAGCGCTCCATCAGATCGAGTACCAGCGTTAGGGCAGGGCCGTAGCGATCATGGTCGTCAAGGTAGTACCCGTGGTGATAGAGATTGCGGAACTGACCCGACTGGTTGACCTCGAGAACCTCCTTTTGGATCTTCACCCCGATCGGCGGCTCGAGCTCAATGACCGGTGACTCAGCCTCGAGGTCGCGGCCCCGACGAAACACATTCATCGTGTCGTGTCCCATCTCTGAGCGGTCGAGCTCCGCGAACAAGAGACTCCGGAATCGCTGGATCGCCTCGTCGGTTCCCCCGAGTGTCTCGCGTGACCGGTCGACGATCTCGCCCTGCGAGTACCACGCAACGTGATCCTGGGCGAGAACGAAATCAAGGATCGGTCGACCTTGGTCATCGAATACCGGAACCTCGTACCAGGGTATCGAGCGCTGTCTTTCGATCTCGACTCCCGGCGGGGCCGGGTAGATGTCGTACATGATGTGCAGCGTGTGCGTGTCGTCCATCGGTACGCGCATCTGCAGATCGTGGCGAAGGCCCGCACCCCCGCCGACGCGGGTGTAGTTCGGGAACACCAGATAGGGGAACCAGCGCGTGATGTTCTCGCGTGCACCCCGCGCCTCGGTATAGGCCATCCCCTTCCGAATGCCATAACGCGCGACCTCGCTGACGACATGGCTGAATCCCGCTCCTGACTTCGTGCTCGCGCTCGAGCGGTGTTCGCCGATGTCGAGCGTCCGCTCCCCGAGTATCCCGTCGCGCTCGAGGACGTAGCGAAAGAACTCGCCGTGGAGATAGACGTTGTGCGCGGGATCCGCCGCATTCTCCTGGCATTGGAGCCAGTTGCACGGCAGGATCGCGTATCCGATCTGGCGAATCGCCCCCTCGTATTCGAAGATGTCCCAACGCGGCAACTCCGGCGCGGGGAGTTCGCCCATGTAGGTCCACACCAGCCCGGCGTAGCGAACCACCGGATAGGCGGGAACGCGAACGTGCTCGTGGAGGCGCGAGTTCGGAGATTCAAGCGGCGTCTCGAGACACGCCCCGTCAAGACCGTAGAGCCAGCCGTGATAGGGACAGCGAAGGCCGTTCGAATCCGGGATTCCAAGGCTCATGTCCACGCACCGATGCGCGCAATGCGCACCGATCAGGCCGAGATTGCCTCCGAGATCCTTGAAGAGCGTCAGCTCCTCTCCCAGCAGCGTCACCCGGACAACGTTCTCGTTGTCGATACGCTCCTCACCGGTCACCGGCTGCCAGTACCTGCGCATCAGTCGGCCCATCTGAGTGCCGGGCCCAACCCTCGTGAGTCGCTCGTTCTCCTCGGTCGTAAGCATCGCTCCCCCTCGGAGCAGGCTACCCGCGCCATCGACGAAGTTCACAACGAATCCGTGTGACGCAGATCAGGGTCTCGCGATTCGGTTCCGCCATCTTCTTTGCACATCCCCAAAGCCGGCCGCGCGGATGCGACGCTTTCGCGCGACTCGTGTGCCATCGCTCGGCGCGCGCAACTTGGAGGTAACGCTTGACGCGCTCTCGGGGCCCTGTGCTACGGTGCCCGCTTGCGCCCAAAGACTGGCGCTCAATCACCGGATTCCGATGCGAGGGGGCACCGTGGAAGACCGTCAGGCGCCGGAGTTCGCTCTGGTCGAGGTACCCTCCCAACCCGTCGCCGTGCGCGAACCGGTCTACGTCTCCGATCGGATCGTCGACCTCTTGCGTGACCTCGGATATCGATACCTCCCGCTGAATCCGGGATCGAGCTTCCGGGGGCTCCACGACTCGGTCGTGAACTACGGAGGCAACGTCTTCCCGAAGGTGATCCTGTGCCTCCACGAGGAGATCGCCGTCGCGCTCGCCCATGGCTATGCAAAGGCAAGCGGAAGACCCTCCGCAGCCGCGGTCCACGATCTCGTCGGACTGATGCACGCGAGTATGGCGGTGTTCGACGCCTGGGCAGATGGGACACCACTGCTCGTTCTGGGTGGAAGCGGGCCCGAGCTGCCGCGCGAACGCCGGTCGCTCGACTGGACACACTCGGCAAGCACCCAGGCCGATCTCGTGAGCGACTTCACCAAATGGACAGCGAACCCGATCGACGAGTCCGGAACGCTTGAGGCCATCGCTCAGGCGCACCGATTCTCGAGGTCCGCTCCGATGGCGCCGACCTACGTGACCGTCGACGCAGAGGTCCAGGAACGAAAGATCGCCGGCGACGCTCCCGGCGCCCCCGATGTCCACCCGATTCCAAAGCTTGCGGCCGCCGAGGTCGAGGTCGAGCGCGCGGCGCGACTGCTGCTCGGAGCCGAGTTCCCTGTCGTCACGGCGGGACGCGCCGGACTCTACCCGGAGGTGACGCAACCACTTGTTCGACTCTGCGAGCTGCTCGGTGCCGCGTACCGAGACGACCAGAGCTTCGTCGCGTTTCCGAGCAACCATGCACTCAACCTCAACGGCGATCGCTCGGTGGTCAGGGAGGCCGATGTGATCCTCGCGGTCGACGTGGTCGATCCGGGCATCGTGATGGGCACCTACGCCGAGAGCCGCGGTTCGACAGCGAGACACCGGGATGCGAAGTTGATCGACATATCGCAAAACAGCCTCGTTCCGTCGTCATGGTGCTACATGAACACGGCGGCGATCGCGCGGGAGGTCGAGCTGGTCGCAGACCCCGTCGTCGGCCTCACCCAGGTCCTCGATGCCGTCGAGCGCCTCGTGCGCGCCGGCGAGGATCCCCACGCAGGTGACCGGGCGCGCCGCCGTGCGGACATCGGTGCCCGTCATGACCAACTGCTCCGATCCGCTCGCGAGAGCCTCGAGGCCAATTACGAGAATGTCCCGATTGCGCCGGGAAGGATGGTGCAGGCGCTGTGGAACGCCGTTCGGGATCTCCCGTGGATCCTCGCTCTTCGCAACACGCGCAGCTGGCCGCTTGGCGTCTGGGAGTTCGAGGGCGCAGGTGAGTACATGGGCCACAGCGGAGGCGCCGGAGTCGGCTATGGACCGGGCGCGATGGTCGGCGTGGCCCTCGCCGCTCAAGAACAGGGAAAGATTGCGGTCGCGATCATCGGCGACGGCGACCTCGTCATGGCGGCGAACGCGATCTGGACCGCAGTGCACTACCGCCTGCCGCTCCTCGTCGTCGTCAACAACAACGCCTCGTTCTACAACGACGAACTCCACCAGTACATGATCGCCGGCATTCGAGACCGCGAACCCGACAACGCATGGATCGGCACCCGATACGAGGACCCGAACGTCGACTTCGCCGTTGTGGCTCGCGGATACGGAGCCTCCGCGACGGGGCCGATCGAGGACCCGAACGATCTTGATCAGGCCATGGCCTGGGCGGTTGAGGAGGTCCGCGGCGGCCGCGTCGCCGTGGTCGACGTCCGGGTGGAACGGGACCGAAAATAGTCGGCCAGTCGTTTGCGGTGAGCCGCGAGGCGCGAGAGGCTGAACTGTGGAATCGAACTCGGACTTCGATGGCAAGAGGTACCAGGAGCGGATCGAGGCGATCGCCAGAAGCGGCATCGACATGCATGGCGAGGCATCACTTGTCCGCTCCTACCATCCGGCGAACGTTCTCGACGCCGGCTGTGGCACCGGGCGCGTCGCGATCGAACTCGCTCGCCATCACATCGCGGTGCTCGGAGTCGATGTCGATGGTTCGATGATCGCCGAGGCGCGACGGCTTGCTCCAGAGCTCGCCTGGTTGCAAGCTGACCTCGCGACGCTCTCGCTCGACGACAGATTCGATGTCGTGGTCCTTGCGGGCAATGTGCCGCTCTTTTGTCCCGAGGCGGCGAGACCCGCACTCCTGAGGGCGTGTGCCTCCCACGTCAGTCCTGGAGGCGTGATGATCGTGGGATTCCAGCTCGGTCGCGGATATGGCGTCGACGAATTCGATGCGGCGCTCGATGGCACGGGGATGACGCTCGAGGACCGCTGGTCGACCTGGGACCGAACGCCCTTCACCGACGACAACGACTACGTCGTCACGGTCGTCCGTCGCGCGTGACTGCACTAGCGGCGCCGGTGCTGCGCGAGCGTCTGCGGCGGATCTTCAGGCTCGATCCTCTCCACAGGGCCAGATGGCGCGGTCTCTCGATCCCTCCTGTGGTCGATCACTCCCTCGTCAAACCGAGGGGGTGATCGCGCTCCACGAACCGGTGAGCATCCTCGCATGCCAGGCGCGTCACAACGGGGTCGTGGGATCACACATTGGTGACCTTCGCCTCTAATCGGGCGAGCGCGGAGCGGGAAGACTTGCCTTGGATCACGACGAAGGTAGGCCAGTCATGCATCGAGAACATTGCAAGGATCGTGCTGTTGTCGGTCTCCTGTTGGTGGCACCCACGGTCGCCCTGATCGGGGCCATCGCGGGCAGGTGCGCGAATGCGAGACACCAAATGGGAGGACCCGGACACGGTCGCCACTGCGGTGGCAGACCGGGAGGACGCTTCGATCGCGGACACGCGATGCATCACGGAGTTGGTCGGGACCTCGCTCACGAAACCCATCGCCGGGGATTTGATCCCGTGCGGATCCTAGAGCGGCGCTTTGCAAAGGGCGAAATCGACGAAGTCGAGTACCGGCACCGCCGGAACGTGCTTGAGGGCGAGGACAACGTCTGATTCTCACGTCAAACCAACTTGCGTCGGCGTGTGTCGATACGTGCCGCGGGGGTTCGCCGGCTGGATCTCGCGACTTGCAGGGCGGCCTCTCGGCGTTACGGGGTCGCCACGGAAAGGAGTGCCGCGTCTCCCTGACCCCCACCACCACAGAGCGCGACCGCGCCGAGTCCACCGCCGCGACGTCCGAGTTCGCCGATCATCGTCACGACGAGTCGGGCGCCCGACATGCCGACCGGGTGGCCAAGTGCGATCGCTCCACCGTTGACATTGACGACGGATTCGTCGATACCGAGATCGCGCATCGAGGCAATCGATACCGCAGCAAAGGCCTCGTTGATCTCGAACAGATCGACCTCCGCGAGTTTCCGACCGGAACGTTCGAGTGCGGCGCGAATCGCGCGTGATGGCTGGGTGAGAAGCGAGGGATCTGGACCTGCGACCTGACCATAACCAACAAGCGTGGCAACCGGCTCGACACCGAGACGCTCGGCGGCCGCCCTCGAGGCGACGATGACCACTGCCGCGCCATCGGAGATCTGACTCGCATTGCCGGCCGTGATGCATCCGTCCTTGACGAACACCGGTGCAAGCGCGCCGAGCGTCTCGCTGGTCGAGTTCGCTCGGATCCCCTCATCGACCTCCACCACGAGCGGGTCGCCTCTGCGCTGCGCAATTGTCACCGGGGCAATCTCCGGAGAGAGCCGGCCCGCGGCGGTCGCCGCATCCGCGCGCTGATGGCTCAGTGCTGCGAACGCATCCATTTCCTTTCGAGAGATGCCCGACCTCGAGGAATAGACGTCGGTCGCCTCTCCCATCGCGAGATTCTCGAACGCGCACGTCAGACCGTCGCTCGTGATCACATCGAGCAACTGCGCGTCACCATAACGGAGGCCGCTTCGCGCTCCTTGAAGCAGATAGGGCGCGTTCGACATCGATTCCATTCCGCCGGCGACGACGATGTCGGCCTCACCGGCGCGGATCATCAGGTCGGCGAGGTGAATGGACTGCAGCCCTGAGAGGCAGACCTTGTTGACGACAAACGAGGGAACGTCCATCGGAATTCCCGCAGAGACTGCGGCCTGTCGAGCCGAACCCTGGCCCTGGCCCGCCTGGAGCACGTGACCCATGACCACCGAGTCCACCTCGGACGGAGAGACGCCCGCGCGCTCGAGCGCCGCCCGGATCGCGATCGCGCCAAGCTCCGATGCACGGAGCGACGACAACGTCCCGGAGAGCTTCCCGATGGGGGTCCTCGCCCCCGAGAGAATCACCGACTCTGTCATTTCATCCTCTTTCCTCGACGTCCATCGATGCTAGGCACGAATTCCACCCCGGGTCCGTCGCCCTCGGCCGCGTCCCGGGCAAATGGCCACCAACGCTCACGATGTCGACATCACGATTGGATCCGCGGGAATGAGCAGCGTCGGTTCGGTACGCGCGATCACCTCCGCGAGCTCGGTACCCGGTGCGATCTCTAGAAGCACCAGACCCTCTTGCGTCACCTCGATCACCGCAAGATCCGTGATGATCAGGTCGACGACCCCGACTCCGGTGAGTGGCAACGAGCACTTTGAGACAATCCGGTACCCTCCCTCGCGAGTCGTGTGCTCCATGGTAACGATTACGCGTTTTGCGCCGTGCACGAGATCCATCGCCCCGCCCATTCCCTTGACCATCTTGTTCGGGACGACCCAGTTTGCGAGGTCTCCGGACTCGGAGACCTCCATCCCCCCGAGCACCGCGCAGTCGATGTGACCGCCGCGAATCATTCCGAACGAGAGCGACGAGTCAAAGAACGCCGCTCCCGCAAGCACCGTGACCGTCTCCTTCCCGGCGTTGATCAGATCGGGATCCACTCCCTCCTCGTCGGGGTACGGGCCGACGCCGAGGAACCCGTTCTCTGACTGGAGTTGAACGCTGACCCCTCTTGGCACGAAGTTGGGGATCAACGTCGGAAGACCGATCCCAAGATTGACGTACTCGCCGTCTTTGAGCTCTGCCGCTGCGCGCGCCGCGATCTGTTCACGGGTAAGTGCCATCAGGAGCCTCCCGCCTCTTGCCTTTTCACCGTCAAGCGCTCGATGGGCTTCGTTGCGTCGGGCGGTACCCGAACGATGCGCTGCACAAATATCCCGGGAAGCTGCACATCGTCAGGGGCGATCTCGCCAGCCGAGACAATCTCCTCGGCCTCGACAATGGTGATCCTGCCCGCCATCGCGCACAGTGGATTGAAATTGCGAGCCGCCTCGTGAAAGACCAGGTTGCCCGCGTCATCGGCCACGGCGGCGTGGACGAGCGCGAAATCGGTCGTGATCGACTCCTCGAGGATGTAGTCGCGACTATTGAATTGACGCGTCTCCTTGCGGGGGGACTCGCGCAGAACCTCCGCGTTCGCGCCATAGCGCCACGGCAGTCCGCCGTTGCCAACGACCGTTCCCACCCCCGCGGGGGTGTAGAAGGCCGGAATGCCACAACCTCCCGCGCGCATCCGCTCAGCAAGAGTTCCCTGCGGGGTGAGTTCGAGTTCAAGTTCGCCGGCGAGATACTGGCGCGCGAACTCCGCATTCTCGCCGACGTAGGAGGCAGTCACCCTCGCGATCCGATGTTGCGCGAGCAAGACGCCGAGACCGGCTCCGTCGGTTCCGCAGTTGTTCGAGACCACATGGAGATTGCCGACCGACCGCTGCAAGATCGCATCAATGAGCGCGAACGGCACGCCACAGAGACCAAATCCACCGACGCAGAGCGACGACCCCTCCGACACGTCCGCGACCGCCGCGGCCGTCGATGCGAACACCTTATTCAACGGTCCCCACCCCCAGTCCCTCCGTCATCTGAGACCCGACCCCGCCAGCGCCGGGAGTTTGCCACCACTGCCCTGCCTCCGGGCTCGGCGAACCCGGGTGGCCCCGAATGTTCAGATCCACGGGTCAATGAAGATCCTATTCCCAACTATCTTCGGGAACAAGCGACAGTTTTACAACTCTTTTCGGGATTAGGGCAGTAATCGCTCATATATTACAAACAAATGTCACTCAGATCGCAGATTATCTTGATTTAAAGGTCACGGTGGGGAATGATGGGGTGGGAGAGACCGACGACCGAGCCAGCCGGGTCGGGAGATCGTCTCTCCGGATCTGGGCCGCGCGTCGGCTCGGATGTCAGAGCCGAGGCCCCGTGGCCACGGGCGAAAGGAGCCTGCGATGAGCACGGTCGAACCACTTCTCGAGCTCGGTGAGGTACAGGGTCTCCGCGAACCACTGCAGGTCATCGACCACGCGGGCCGACAGACGGGCGAACGCTACCCGGACGACCTCAGCGCCTCGGAGCACGCGGCGATGCTGCGTGCGATGATCGTGACGCGCCGGCTCGACACGGAATTTGTCAACCTGCAACGCCAGGGCCAGCTCGCGCTGTTCCCCTCGTGCCAGGGACAAGAGGCCGCCCAGGTCGGAACGACGTCGGCTCTTCGGAGCACCGACTGGCTCTTTCCCCAGTACCGCGAGCTCGGCGCCTTCGTCGTCCGCGAAATCCCTCCCGAGGCGATTGGGCTGATGTGGCGCGGCGCACTCCACGGCGGAGTGGACATGGTGGAGAGTTGCTGTGCGCCGATGTCGATCCCGATTGGCACGCATGCCCTCCACGCAGTCGGTTACGCCATGGGTGCCCAACTCGATGGCGACGACACGGTGGGCGTCGCATTCATCGGAGATGGCGCGATGAGCGAGGGAGACGTCCACGAAGCACTCAACATTGCGGCGGTCTTCAATGCGCCGTGCATCTTCGTCGTACAGAACAACCAATGGGCGATCTCGGTGCCCACCAACCAGCAGATGCGCTCGCGGACCATCGCACAGAGAGCGAGCGCCTATGCGATGACAGGTGTCCGATGCGACGGGAATGACGTGCTCGCGAGCTACCTCGCGATGCAAGATGCGATCGAGCGGGCGCGGTCGGGCGGAGGTCCGACATTGATCGAGGCCGTGACCTACCGGATGAACTCCCACACGACCTCCGACGACGCCTCTCGATACCGCGACCCGGACGAGGTCGAGCACTGGTCACGACTCGACCCGATCGACCGCTACACCAAACACCTCATCGCAAGGCAGCTGTGGTCACCAGATGACCAGACGCTCGCCGAGCGCGCCGGGGAGGAGGCAGCGATGCGACTGCGGGACTCGGTATTCGACGCCGCCGATCCTGATCCGCTGACGCTTTTTGACAACGTCCTCTCGCGACGCAGCCCCGAACTCGATCGGCAGCGCAGCCTCATGGCGGAGGAACTGAGCCATGGCAAATAGCCCATCGATGGTCGAGGCGATCAGAACGGCGCTCGGCGACGCGATGGAGGCCGACGAGAAGGTCCTCGTGTTCGGCGAGGATGTCGGACAGCTTGGAGGAGTGTTCCGCGTCACCGATGGTCTGCAGAGCCGCTTCGGCCCGCGACGGTGTTTCAACACACCGCTGGCAGAATCGGGGATCGTCGGTATCTCCGTCGGGCTCGCGCTGCGCGGATACCGTCCCGTCCCGGAACTGCAATTCGACGGATTCAGCTACCCCGCGCTCGATCAGACCATCAGCCACCTGGCAAAATACCGCAACCGAACCGCCGGACGCGTCTCCATGCCGGTCGTCGTCCGGATTCCCTCGTTCGGCGGAATTGGATCTCCCGAGCATCATTCAGAGTCGCCCGAGACATACTTCGCGCACACCGCGGGCCTTCGCGTCGTCTGCCCCTCTACCCCCGAGGATGCGTACTCGATGCTGCGAGAGGCAATCGCGGGTGACGATCCGACGATCTACCTCGAGCCCATGCGTCGCTACTGGGCTCGGCAGGAGGTCCGATTTCCAGTCACCTCCCAACCACTCGACACCGCCGTCGTCCGACGCGAGGGATCCGATGTCACCGTTGTCGCGTACGGCAACATGGTCGAGATCGCCCTCGAGGCGGCGCGTTCGGCCGAAGGTGCCTCGGGACCGAGCCTCGAGGTGATCGACCTTCGCTCTCTCGCACCGATTGACTTCACGACGATCGTCGACTCCGTGAAGAAGACGGGACGTTGCGTGGTCGTGCATGAGGCACCACGGTTCCTCGGACTCGGATCGGAGATCGCCGCCGTCGTCCAAGAACGCGCGTTCTACTACCTCGAGGCACCCGTACTCCGCGCGACGGGATTCGATACCCCCTACCCCCCCGCGCGTCTCGAGGGGGTCTGGTTGCCCGGAGTCGATCGTCTGCTCGATGCGGTCGCTGATGTGATGGAACGCTGAGATGCGCCGCGAATTCCTGGTTCCTGATGTCGGCGAGGGTCTCGAGGAGGCAACGATCGTCGAATGGCTGGTCGCTCCGGGCGACGAGGTCAGGCTCAACCAACCGCTCTGTCTCATCGAAACGGCGAAGGCAATCGTTGAACTTCCGTCGCCATTCGCGGGAACAGTGACGAGATGCCAGGGTGAGGTCGGAGAGGTGCTGAGAGTCAACGAACTCCTTGCCGAATTCGAGGTGGCCGACGGGGCCGCGGCGGACGAGATGACGCCGGCAACCTCTGTCGCGCACGCGATCGATATCGAGCAGAGTCCGACGAGGACTCCGACACTGGTCGGATACGGAGCTGACGAACCGCGCCTCGGAAAGGGGCGCGACCGGAGCTGGCCGCGTCGAGGCGTCGATCCGGGTGACCGCGAGGTGTCGGTCCCGCGGCTCGCTACCGAACGGCCGCGCGCCAAACCCCCGGTACGCAAACTCGCCCGGGATCTCGGTGTCGATCTGGCGAGCGTTATGCCGACCGGCGCAAACGGCGACGTCACGCGCGACGACGTGCGGATGGCCTCGACGCGGAACCTCGAGCCGCTGGTGTCTCCGAGCCCAACGCGCGGATCATCCGGCGTGGAGATTCCCATGCGCGGAATTCGCGCGAGGATCGCCCAGCGCATG
>DAIDIA010000265.1 GCA_027459565.1 Acidimicrobiaceae bacterium
ACTGACGCCGAAGATTCTGGGCGCTCTGATCGCTCTCTACGAACACAGCGTCTTCACCCAGGGCGCCATCTGGGGTATCAACTCATTCGACCAGTGGGGTGTGGAGTTCGGCAAGGAGCTCGCGGCTCGGATCATCCCTGAACTCAAGCGTTCCGATGAGCCGGATCTTCTCCACGATTCGTCGACGAACGCGCTGATCCGTCGGTATCGGTCGTCGCGAAGGAGTGGCAGTTAGGACGGACCTCGCGGTCCGGCTCGGACACATGTTCTGGGTTGCTTAAAGGTTCGGAGGGGGGGAGATGCGCTACATCGTCTACGGAGCTGGCGCAGTCGGAGGTGTTGTCGGGGCGGGACTGTATCGATCGGACCAGGAGGTTGTGCTTGTGTCGCGTGGAGCGCACCTTGAGGCGATTCAGCGCGATGGTCTGAGGATCGAGGAGCCATCGGAGATCACGACATTGAAGATCCCTGCGGTGGCTCATCCGCACGAGCTCACGTTCTCCGAAAGCGATGTCGTACTGCTCGCGATGAAGAGCCAGGACACCCTCGGCGCTCTTGCGGAGCTCTCGAAGGTCGCGCCGGTCTCAACCCCAATTTTCTGCGTGCAGAACGGAGTCGAGAATGAACGGGCGGCACAGCGTTTCTTTGAGCATGTCTACGGGGTCTGCGTCGTTGGTGGATCTGCCTTTCTTGAACCAGGTTGTGTGATGGCTGAATCGGGTCCAGTCTTTGGAAGTCTCGATATCGGCCGCTATCCGTACGGGCTCGACGCGACTGTCGACCTCGTCATTGACAATCTGTCGACGAACTGGGTCACCTTCGCCCGAGATCGGGTGATGGAATGGAAATACACGAAGCTCCTGCGAAATCTCGTGCTTGCCGTGCAGGCACTGTGTGGGGCGAACATGCGACAGGGGGAGTTCTTCAAGATCGTCCGCGCGGAGGGCGAAGCGTGCCTGCGGGCGGCGAACATTGACTTCGTCGATGACCAGAGATGGGACGAGGCCCGATCTCTTGGTCCGGAGGTGCCCTTGCCGCCGTCGGGGCGAGTCGTCGGAGGCTCCTCGTGGCAGAGCCTCGCGCGCGCAACCGGGTCAATTGAGACCGCATATCTCAATGGGGAGATCCTGATGCTCTCGCGTATCTTCGGTGTTCCCGCACCGGCGAACCGGCTGCTCTATGAACTCGGACTCAAAGCGGCGAGAACGCGGCAACCTCCCGGGCAGATGACGGAGGAGGAACTCTTCGCACTTCTCCGCATCCGCGGCTCCTCCTCGGCTTAGGTCGCTCCGAACTCTCCGTCTTGAACCTCAATTGATAGCGCCCTTCCCAGATGTTCCGATCCGAGTGGCATCTCTGCGGGCGCTCGACCTGTCCTCGCGATCCACTCAAGTTCCCATGGGGTGAGCGAACGCTTCTCCAAAACGCCAAGTCCGGAGGATTCGACATTCGCGTTGTTCTTGCGATGTCGCTTTTCAAGATCGCGATCCGCACGTCTCCCCGCCCGCTCGTCTGAACGGGTCCACTGGATGTAGATCGGCAAGAACGCTCCGAGGGTGATGAACTCCGTCGACACCCACAGGAGCGCTCCTCCTGAATGGGTGTCGTTGACGGTGTAGATCGAAGCGATTGGACGCGAGGCCGCGATGATCGCGACTCCGAGGAATGCCTCAACAGCGGATCCGAGGAGGATATTCAGCATGCGTGCGCCGTAGGTCATCTTCCAGTGAACGATGGGATCGAGTCCGATCATCGGCCACCAATAGAGCGTCGCTCCGAGGAGGAAGATGACATTCATCACATCCATGAGCGCCATGTGCTGCATCGAGAAATTGATCAGCGGGGTCAAAAAGAAGATGGTCATAACTCCGAAATAGAGGAAGAACGCCGTCAATGGATGGCTCAATGTCGCGAAGGTTCCCGAGCGCAGGACGTGAAGCCAACGGACCTTGTTTGCACGCGAGGCCGTTTGGAGCAAGAGCGTTGATGGGGCTCCGAGGGCCAACAGGGGAGGTGCCACGACCATGAGGAGCAGGTGTTGGATGACATGGATCTGAAAATGTGCCATCGACTCGCTGACGATTGGAGACTGCAATGCGGCGTCGACTGCAAGCAGTCCGATGAAGAAGCTCAGTGTCTTCCAGATCGACCAGCTACGGCCACGGAGGCGGAGAAGCCAACGCGCGCGGAGATACCAAGAGCCGAGAAGCACGAGGATGATCAGCACCGACACTGGAAATGCGCTCCACTGCCATGTCGCGGCCGAGGTGGACATCGCCATTGAAGACTCGAGCTGAACCGAACCGAGAAACACCGACACCTCATTTTCCAGCCTGGTTCCCTCAGGCTACTGGTCCATCGGGACGAGGGCCATATCGGGGGTCGGCGCTGCGCTGTAACAGACGTTGGCTATCTTTGCCTTCATCGGAGCCACATCTCGACACTGTTGGAACGGGCACCCTCAATCACCAGATATTGAGAATCCCGGGGGGACACGTGATGAAAAGTGGCGCATTCGAAGAGACGATGGCCCGACTCGAGGAGGGTATCCGAGAGCTGGTTGATTCGGACCGCTGGCGGGATTTTCTCCGAGCTCAGGCGACCTTTCATCAGTACTCCTACCGCAATGTCCTCCTGATCGCCAAACAGTGTCCACAGGCGGTCTCTGTCGCCGGGTACCATGCGTGGCGCCGCCTCGGGAGAAGCGTCCGAAAGGGAGAGCGCGCAATCTGGATTCTCGCTCCGAGCCAGCGCCGAGCGTTCACAGATCACGGAGAGCCACAGTGTGTGACGCGGTTTGTCTCGGTGCCGGTGTTCGACATCTCGCAGACAGAGGGTCGCGAACTGCCGATGATCTGCGAGCGACTCATCGCCGATGATGGTTCGCAGGCGTTTGGACGTTTGCGAAAGGTCGCCTCGTCGCTCGGATTCAATGTCGACCTCGGTGAGCTTGACCTCGGGATCAATGGAGAATGCAGCTTCACAGAGCGTCTCATCAGGATCGAGATCCGCAACAGCGAGGCTCAGCAGGTGAAATCGATCGCGCACGAGTTAGCGCACGCAATCTTGCATGAGGAGACGAAAGACCGGTCACGCGCAGAGCTCGAGGCGGAGTCCGTTGCATTCGTGGTCTGCAGTCAGCTTGGCATCGACAGCAGTGACTACA
>DAIDIA010000266.1 GCA_027459565.1 Acidimicrobiaceae bacterium
GTTCAGCGCTTCGTCGGGGGAATCCCCTTTGCAACAATGTGCTGGTCGCGGGCGCCTCGGGTCCCCCGAACCACCGAGGCCTCGTTGACAACCGGGATGGCGACGACCTCGTGAAGGCCGGCGGCCCGGAACATCTCGACCCAGGCCGCGATCGAGACTGGACGTTCTTGGATCCGGAACAGGTACCGCGAGGCGTTCTTCGCGATCCGCCACCACCCCGCAGGTCCCTTCCTGATCATCAGCGCGACCTTGGAGGAGATGATCTCGCGGTCGCGCGCATCTGTCCCGCGGCCGAACATCATGTCGCCGATCACCAGACGCCCGCCCGGCTTGAGCCACCGCGCGGCGGTTGCAACCGCGACCGCCTTGTCCTTGTCGCGCAGGTGGTGCAGGACGTAGTTCGAGATGACGAGATCGACCGACGCCTCCTCGATCTCGAGGTGTTCGATCGGTACGGCGATCCCTTCGATATTCGTAAGGTTCGCGGCGGCTGCGTTCTGCAGGAGCAGATCGATCATCGCCTGACTGATGTCGATTCCGATGACGCGTTCGACGAGCGGCGCGACGCGCAGAGCGAGCTGGCCCGATCCGCATCCGATGTCGATCACGGTCATCCCCGTCTGGGGCGACGCCTCGGCGATGACACGCTCGACGACCTTGACAAGACCCGGATTGTTCTGTGCACCGTGGTCCCACGAGGCTGCCCGTTCATTCCAGAAGCGACGTTGGCGCGAGATGTTCGCACCCTGGGTTGCGTTCGTCGATCGAACTGAACTCAACTCGTGCTCCTTTTGGACTGCGGGCTCTGAGGTTGAAAGCGTACCTGCACCAGCAGGCTGCCGGCCTACTGCACAGTCGAGAGCGCGCCCGCGTTGCCAAAGGGAGCGAGCGCGTTCGGAGTCGCGACGACATGGCGAAGGAACGACAGCCATGTTGGGTGAACGAGCACCGTGATGAAGCCGACCAGCACCAGGATCAGCAGGAAGAGCAGGGTCCAGACAAAAAGCCGGAGCGGCGCGGGGGCAGCCTCGGGACGGGCGGTCCAGGTCTGGGCTCTCGATCCCGGACGGCTCGCGGGATAACGCGGGGACGACGACGGGCGGCCCGTGCGGACAACGGGAATCTCCGCGGTCGTCACCGTCGCCTGCGGGCGATCGTACGCCGCGGTGTGGCGAGAACTCGCGGACGTTGCACGTACGCGGTCCGGTTGCTCGCGCACGCGGAAGATGGCGTCGTGCTCGGCGTTGTCCTCGCGCGAACTGGTCAACGAAGTCCTCCCGGACTGACGACGCTCTTGGCCTCTCCCTTGCATTCCATCGCCCTAGACGATACAGGGCCGGACCATGGAGCTTCACGCGCGGAGCAATTCTCGTTTCGCATCAGCGCTCAGGCGCGGGGAGCCAAGCGATGCCAACAACCCCTCGACCGGTGTAGACCTGCATCGCAATCGAGAAGCCACTGACGAAATCGACGTCGCCGATGAGCTCCTGGAGCTGTGCGGCAAGTTCGGGAGCATCTGCGTGGAAGATGGTGCTCGAATCGACGCCGTGCAACGTGCTGCGCACGTAGACGTCGCGGAGCATCTCGAGGCCCTCGGTCGCGCTGTTCGCGCCACCGAGCGGTTCGATGACGCCATCTCTCATTCGAAAGAGGCTGCGCTCGCTCGCGGCGACCTCGTGGTCAAAAACCTCCTCCGGCACCTCGCCGCTTCGGAGGATCGGTTCGATCGACGAGAGCGATGCAACGAGTTCGACGCGCCGCGAGGCATCCTCGGTGATCTCGAGGACCTCTTCAAGAGAGGCACCCCTCGCCGCCGCCTCCGCGCCGGCGAGGACAACGAGTGCCTGACCCGCGGCGGCGGTCCTTGCATCGTGGACAACCGTCTCCCGGGTGGCGAGTTCGGTCGCGAGCGATGCGTTGCGGTACATCGTCGAGAATTCGATCGCCGGCGTGACGACCAGGGCGGATTCATAGCCCGGCGTCTCGATGACCGAGAGGTATTCCGTGACGAATGGATGGTTCGCACTCATCAGCTCCTCGTGCTCGAGGTCACCGGTCAACTGCCACGTCGACCCGTCGGGCTCTTCGATGACCGAGGTGTCGGAATCGGGAAGATGCACGCTGATCGGGAGGACGACGATGTTGAGCGACTCTGCGATCGCGGCGGGGATGCAGGTGCTTGAGTCGGTGACGATGAGAACGCCGGCCATCGGTGCACCCTACAGCGCGAAAACCACCCCGCGGGACCAGGCGGAGCGGTCGCCCATCCGCGGGAATGCAACAATGGTGTGCGGTCGTCCCGAGCGTTTGGTCGGAGCTGGCGAAAACGGGAGCGACCGCGGGAACCTTGGCACGACACAGAGTGCGAGGAGCGCGACCTCATGAACCCACCGAGCGACATTTCGATCCGGCCGGTCAAGGAGTTCTCCATGTCCGAGCTCGTCGAGCGCACGGGAGTTGCCGCGGCCACGGTCCGCTACTACCTCTCGAGCGGACTGCTCCCCCCTCCGCGGCGCGCGAAGACGAATCGTTTCCTCTACGACGAGCGCCATGTCGAGGTCATCCGGCTCATCCGCCTGCTTCAGGACCGCCGCAACCTCACGCTCGAGACGATCGGCCGAATGCTCCCCGAACTCCTGCCCGACCTCACCGGCGGCGCCGAAGGCGGAATATTCCGTCCCGAGATGTGGGGACAGCTCTTCGCGGTCCACTTCCCGACGACGACGCTCCCCTCGCTGGCGGATCGCCTGCGAGAGGCGGGAATGACGGCGTTCGCGCGACACGGCTACGCCGATGTCTCGGTCGATGACGTCTGCCAGGCGACGGGAATTGCCAAGGGTTCGTTCTATCGCCACTTCTCCTCAAAAGAGGAGCTGTTCTTTGCTGCGGTCTCGCTCGTCGGCGAGGTCGTCGCAGAGACTCTTGTCGGGCGTGACCTCACCGACGAGGGGGAGATCGTTGCGCTCGTGGCGGAGGCTCTCGGCCCGTACCTTCCGATCGTCCTCGACCTCGCCTCGCTCGCCCTGCAGCGTCGGCCGGGTTACGCGCGCGCATATGAGGGTCTGATCAACCAGCTCCTGCGGGCCGCGCAGTCGGCGGTCTCCCCCGCTCACCAGGATCGATGCGATCTCCGCGATGCCCACGTCACGCTCGCCATCGCCGAGGCGATGGCGTTGCGGACCCCGGAGGTGCTGTCGGCTCGGTCGACAGAGGCGCTCTCGCGGGAGGACCCCTCCCGCGAGGCGTAGACCCGTCCCCGGCGGCCGGAAAGATCTGACGCACAGTGACTGTGACTGTATAGTCACCTATACTTCGCATGAAGCACTTGGTGGGGTCCGGCTGTCGGCGGTCCGTCCGAATTGGCCATCACAGCGCCAGGCCCCCCAACCCAACAGATGTCAAGGAGCTCCACCGTGGACGATCAAGCGGGATCATCGGGCTATCCCCTTTTGTCGACGATCCATTCGCCGGCTGATGTGAAGAGGCTTGATCTCCAGCAGTGCAGCCAGCTCGCATCGGAGCTGCGCGCGTTCATCGTGGAATCCGTGACGACCTCCGGTGGTCATCTCGGTTCGAATCTCGGTGCGGTCGAGGCGACGATCGCGATGCATCGCGTCTTCCACTCACCCCAGGATGTGCTGCTGTTCGACACCGGGCACCAGGCATATGTCCACAAGCTTCTGACCGGCCGGATGGAGGGCTTCGCCCGACTGCGCAAGGAGGGCGGTCTCTCGGGGTATCCGAGTCGCGAGGAGTCGCCGCATGACTGGATCGAGAACTCGCACGCCTCGACCGCGCTGAGTTATGCGCAGGGAGTTGCGATCTCGTTTGCGCAGACGGGCCAGTCGACCTCGCGGCGCGTTGTCGCATTTGTCGGTGACGGAGCATTGACGGGCGGCATGGCCTACGAGGCACTCAACAACATCGGACATCGCGGCTCGCGCGTGCTGGTGGTCTTGAACGACAACGGGCGCAGCTACGCACCGACGATCTCCAAACTCTCCGAGTCGCTCACGCAGTTGCGCCTCTCGCCCTCCTACGGGGCGCTTCGCGCCAAGCTGAACCATCTCGTCGGCGATCTTCCCGGTGTCGGACCGCTTGCCGGACAGACGCTTCGGAGCCTGACCTCTGCGGTACGCGAACTCGTCGAGCCGCACGTCTTCTTCGAGGCCCTTGGCATCCGCTACACCGGCCCGATCGATGGACACGACATCGAGCAGGTCGAGCGGGCACTCCGTCTTGCCTCTGCGTGGGAGGGCCCGATGGTGCTCCACCTCCTCACGCGAAAGGGCAAGGGCTACGGTCCAGCCGAGGAGGATGAGGTCCAGTGCCTCCATGACCTCAAGGCCCAGCCGTCTGTTGCCGCACCTGGCGCCTCCACCGACCGCGGAGAGGTGACGGTTGGACCGGTGAGTCGCGACAAGAGCTACACCGAGGCCTTCTCCCACGCGATCGTGGCGGACGCGCAGCGCGATCCCCGCGTGGTTGCGATCACCGCGGCGATGCCAGGTCCGACCGGTCTTCTGGCGTTCGAGGCGAAATTCCCCGATCGCTTCATCGACGTCGGCATCGCCGAACAGCACGCGATGACCTCGGCGGCGGGCATGGCGCTGTCGGGGCTCCGGCCGGTCGTGGCGATCTACTCGACCTTCTTGTCGCGCGCGTTCGACCAGGAGAATCTCGACGTCGGACTGCACCGGGCGCCCGTGGTGATCTGCGCAGACCGCTCCGGTGTGACCGGCGACGATGGCCCGAGTCATCACGGCCTGCTCGACATGGTGCTCGGCCTCTCGATCTCCGGACTGCAGGTGTTCGCTCCATCAGAACCTTCCGAGATCGAGACCATGCTGGCCACCGCGCTTGACGCGGAGGTGCCGACGTTGATCCGCTATCCCAAGACCCCGGGACCGCTCCGCCTCGGCGCGCCGGGCGAGGGGTATCACTCGCGAGTGTTGGTCGACGGTGACGACGAGGTCGTGATGATCGGCGTCGGCAAGATGGCGCAGGCAGCGATGGAGGCCGCTGGGCTTTTGCGTCACGATGGCCGCCGCGTCACCGTGATCGATCCGCGCGTCATCCGGCCGCTCGATCAAGATCTCGTCGCGCGCGCCGCGAGGGCGAAGCTTGTCGTGACCATCGAGGACGGATTTGTCCACGGCGGGGCGGGACAGTTCATCCGGAGATCGGTGGAGGCGACCTGTGATGCCGAGGGTGTCGACCGGCCATTCTTCACGGTGCTTGGCCTTGAGACGAGTTACATCGCCCAGGCGAGCCCCGCGACGATCCTCAAGAACGCGGGTCTCGATGGCGACGGCATCGCCGCTGCGACGAGACAGGCGATTGCGCGCTGCACAGACTTGGCCGCGGTTCCCTCGCTCGGGAAGATAATCGCACGATGAACCAATCGGGCGATCTCACCGAGAGCGCTCCTCCCGGATTTACGTCGGACGAGGTGATGCAAAAGGCCAATGTCGAGAACTTCGCCGTTGCCTCGCGCCTCATTCCCCGGCGCTATCGCGAGCATCTGCTTGCCATGTACGGTTTCGCCCGGTTTGTCGATGACATCGGCGACCTCTCGACCGGTGACCGATCCGCGCAGCTCAACTGGGCTCAGTCCGAGATCGTTCGGGCGTTCGACGGCCAGGGGACCCATCCCATCTTCGTGCGCGCAGCTGAGAGCGCACGCACGCTCAAACTTCCCATCGATCCCTTTCTCGATCTCATCCAGGCAAACCGTCAGGATCAGCTCACCCGCCGGTATCGCAGCTATGACGACCTCGCGCAGTACTGCTCGCTCTCGGCGAACCCGGTCGGCCAGATGGTGCTCGCGATCTTCGGAGCGCAAGACGAGGAACGTTCGGGTCTCTCCGATGCAGCCTGTACGGCTCTGCAGATCATCGAACACCTCCAGGATGTCCGCGAGGATGCCGAGATCGACCGGATCTATCTGCCGACAGAGGACCTCGATCGCTTCAACGTCGCTGAATCCGAACTGACGGCGACGTCTGCCTCTCCCGCTCTTCGACGCCTGATCGCGTTCGAGTCCCAGCGCGCCGCGCAACTGCTTGGAACCTCGCTCGAACTCGTGCGACTCCTTCACGGTTGGGCGCGTATCGCCGTCTCGGGGTTCATCGGTGGAGGTCTGGCGCAGCTCGACGCGCTCACGCTCGCGAACTTTGATGTGCTCACACGTCCGGTCAAGGCGACGAAGTTCTCGATGATGAGAAAGACTTTTCATGTCTATCTCTTCGCGTCGCGCGCGAAGAGGCCGCGCCCTCGCGCCGGTGTTGGGGTCCGACGATGAGTTCGGTCGCCGAGGCATATCGCGCATGCGAGGAGATCACCAAGGTCGAGGCGAGGAACTTCTCCTATGGCATTCGCCTTCTCCCGCCGCACAAACGCGCCGCGATGTCCGCCCTGTACGCGTTCGCGAGAAGGGTTGACGATATCGGTGACGGAGACCTTGACCCAGAGCAAAAGCGCATCCAACTCGCGAGGGTGCGCGTCGAGGTCGCAGAGACCGCTGCCGGCAGACCGCCGACTGGCGATCCTGTCCTGGTTGCGCTCGGTGATGCGATGGCGCGCTTTCCGATCTCGGCGGATGAACTCGGAGAGATCATCTCTGGCTGTGAACTCGATGGCGAGAGGAGCCGCTGGGAGACCTACGCCGAGCTCGAGCACTACTGCACTCTGGTGGCGGGATCGGTCGGCCGTCTCTCGCTGTCGATCTTTGGAACCAACCAGCCGACGCGCGGAGCGCACCTCGCGAACCGGCTCGGTATCGGACTCCAGATCACGAATATTCTCCGCGATGTTGTCGAAGACCGCGAGACGATGGGCCGCGTCTATCTTCCCCAGGAGGATCTCCGTCGATTCGGCTGTGCCGAGGATGCGACCGGTCCGATTGACAGACTCGTCGAACTCGTCGGACTCGAGGTCGGGCGTGCCAGGCAGGCCTATGCCGAGGGTCTCGAGCTTCTCGACCTTCTCGACTACCGGTCTCGGGCGTGCGTTGGGGCGATGGCCGGGATCTACCTCCGGCTGCTTGCCCGCATCGATGAGAACCCGAGGGCGATCTTCTCCTCGCGGGTCTCGCTCTCGAAGGTCGAGAAGTTGCGCGTCGCGCTGCGCGCGCTGAGCGGCGCCAAGATATGACGCGCCAACACGTCGTTGTCGTCGGCGCGGGACTCGCCGGCCTCAGCTCGGCCATCGGGGCCGTTGACCGGGGCATGCAGGTCACGCTCCTTGAGGGACGCCCGCGTCTTGGCGGCGCGACGTGGTCGTTCGAGCGCAAGGGGTTGAAGTTCGACAATGGCCAGCACGTGTATCTCGCGTGCTGTACCTCCTATCGTCGTTACCTTGCCCGGATCGGATCGGCCGCCAAGGCTCCGCTCCATCGTCTTGCCATTCCGGTCCTTCGTCCAAAGAGCAACGGGAGCGGGTCCGAGGTCGCGTGGATCCGGCGCAGCGGCCTGCCGGCACCATTTCACCTTGCGGCCTCTCTTGGCCGCTATCGCTATCTCAGCGTTCGCGAGCGGGCAAACATCGGACGCGCCGCGCTCAGCCTGCGACGACTCGATCTCGAGGATCCATCCCTTGACCAGGAGACCTTCGCGCACTTCCTCGCCCGACACGGCCAGAGCGCGCGCGCGATCGAGGTGCTCTGGGATCTGATCGCTCTCCCGACGATCAATGTCCATGCACACGAGGCGTCACTGCTCCTCGCGGCGAAGGTCTTCCAGACCGGACTTCTGTCGACCAATGGTGCGGCAGACATCGGATGGTCACAGATTCCCCTCACAGAGCTGCACGTCGATCCCGCGCTCGCGGTGCTTTCGGCACACGGCGCGACGGTGCGATCGAAGGCGAAGGTCTCCGCGCTCGTCCTCAACGACGATGCGACCTCGGTGACCGGAGTTGTTGTCGACGGCGAGACCATCGATTGCGACGCAGTGATCCTTGCGGTGAACGCGTCGGAGGTGATGAACCTGCTCCCGCATCCGCTCCGTGCAGATTTCGCAAGAGTGACCGAACTTGGGAGTTCGCCAATCGTCGATGTGCACATCGTCTATGACCGGACGGTAACGAACTACAAGATCGCAGCCGGGGTCGACACCCCGGTGCAGTTCCTCTTTGACCGATCTGGTGCCGCGGGTCTCGCGAAGGGCGAGGGTCAGTGTCTTGCGATATCGATCTCGGGTGCCGACGGCGAGCAGGGGGAGCGTCCTGAGGTCTTGATCGACCGGTACCAAAGGGCCGTCGCGGATCTCTTCCCCCTTGCGCGCGAGGCGAAGGTCGTTGACGCCGTTGTCAGCCGAGAGCTCCACGCGACGTTCCGCGGCGGCATCGGAACGCAGCGATTGCGCCCGGGCGTCGAGACGAAGATCGACAACCTTGTCCTTGCGGTCGCCTACACCGACACGGGATGGCCAGCGACGATGGAGGGCGCCGTGCGAAGTGGAGAGCGCGCGATCGGGCATCTTGCGCAGGTTCTTTCCGTCGCCTCCCGTTCCCGCGGCGACACGATCATGAAGGAGGCCATCTAGTGGCCGAGGTGACCACCGTTCCCGATGTCATGACGAGAGCGCGTGACCTCGTCGCCCCCGCGATGAGGCGATCGGTGGATCTTCTCAATCCCGAGTTGCGCAACATCGCGGCCTATCACCTCGGTTGGGTCGATGCCCTGGGGCGATCCACGGGAAGCGACGGCGGAAAGGGTCTACGACCAGCGCTCGCGGTTTTGTCGGCCGAGGCGGCTGGGGCGGAGGGCAGATTCGGGGTCCCCGGGGCGGTTGCGATCGAGCTCGTGCACAACTACTCGCTGATCCATGACGACGTGATGGATGTCGACCGAGAGCGCAGGCACCGTCCCACCGTCTGGGCGGTCTTCGGTGTCGCCAAGGCGATCATTGTCGGTGACGCGCTGGCGGCCCTTGCCCAGCAGGTGGTGCTCGACCCGAGCATTCTGGTCGGAGATGGTCTGGCCCTTGAGGGACACCAGGCCGCGCTCCTGCTCGCCGACGCGACCGCGAAGATGATCGCGGGACAGTCCCAGGACATGGCGTTCGAGGATCGCGAGCATGTGAGCTTTGACGAGTGCCTCGCGATGGAGGCGGGCAAGACCGGGGCGCTGCTCGGGTGCGCAGCGGCCATCGGAGCGGTGCTGGTCGGTGCTCCGGCGGCGACCGTGCGAGCACTCGATCAGTTCGGCGTCGAACTGGGGATTTCGTTTCAGGCCGTCGATGACCTGTTGGGTATCTGGGGTGATTCGAAGACCACCGGCAAGCCCTCGTGGAGTGATCTGCGCCAGCACAAGAAGTCTCTTCCCGTGACCGCCGCACTCTCCTCTGGGGAGCGGGGCGTCGACGAGCTCCTCGAGCTGCTTGCGACCGATCAGCTGAGCGAGGCCCAGATCGAGCGATGCGCCGAACTCGTCGAGCGACTCGGCGGTCGGGACGCGACGAACGACCTCGCAGACTCGCGCCTTCGCGCTGCACTGGCCGCGCTCGATGGGGCAGAGATCCCTGATGATGCGCGTCGCCAGTTCGTCGAGATCGCGCACTTTGTCGTGGAAAGGCAGTTCTGACCATGAGCGTTCTCACTACCGAGGAGCTGCGCGCGGATCCCTCGAAGATCACCGGGGCACTCGTGCGCGCGCGTGACTACCTGCTCTCGATCCAGAGCGAGCGGGGTTGGTGGAAGGGTGATCTGCAGACGAACGTTACGATGGATGCGGAGGATCTCATGCTGCGCGAGTTTCTCGGGCTGCGCGATCCTGACGATACGGTCGCGGCCGCGAAATGGATCCGCTCCCAGCAGCGTTCGGATGGAACATGGGCGACCTTCTATGACGGTCCCGGGGACCTCTCGACGACCGTCGAGGCATACGTCGCCCTTCGGATCGCCGGTGATCTTGCGTCTGAGCCACACATGGAGAGGGCAGCGGCGTTCATCCGCGACGCAGGCGGGCTGGAACAGTCGCGTGTGTTCACACGGATCTGGATGGCGCTGTTTGGACTGTGGTCATGGCACGATCTGCCGGCACTGCCGCCGGAGATCATCTTCCTGCCGCCCCGCGTCCCGCTCAACGTCTACGAGTTCGGTTGCTGGGCGCGCCAGACCTTCGTCGCGCTGACGGTCGTGGCGGCGCACCGTCCGACGCACCAGTTGACCTTTGGGATCGAGGAGTTGCGAAGCGGTGAGCACCTCGATCCGCCGAAGCTCTCGATCCGCAACTGGCGCGGTCGCTTTGCGATCCTGAACCAGGTGCTCTTGCGCTACGAACGCCTCGCCCAGCGTGGCATCATCCGCAAGACCGTTCGCGAGGTCGCGCTCGGCACCGCCGAGCGCTGGATCATCAAGCGTCAAGAGGCCGACGGGAGCTGGGGAGGGATTCAACCTCCGTGGGTCTATTCCATTCTTGCGCTCTCGCTGCGCGGCTATCCGAGCGACCATCCCGTTAT
>DAIDIA010000267.1 GCA_027459565.1 Acidimicrobiaceae bacterium
CTGTGGGCGCGTCCCCCGGATCGCACCACCACCGAGAGCGACGCCTTTGGACTGGGGAAGCCCCGGTAGAGCCAGAATGTCTCGATGTAGCGGAACGTCCCGATGCCACCGATGACAAGCAAGAACGCGGCGAGGACTCCAGCGCTCGCCAGGCCGGAACGGTGGATCCTCATCGGTCTGCTCCGGCCCGAGGCTCGCCCGTCGCTCCGGCGAACGCGTTGCGCACGCGCGCGCACCCGAGTGGAACGCAACCCCGGCTCAACATACGTGGATCGGTCAGCATCGCTCGACGCCGGAGAGCCAGGTCAGTTCGGAGACGAAATACTCCCGCCAGAGCGTAAACTCATGGGGACCCTTGTGCAGGGCGAACCGAAAGGGAAGATGCTCGCTCGCCAACAGCCGGGAAAACGCCATGTTCTCCGACGCGAAGTGGTCCGTTGGTGTGGTGTAGAAGGAGATCTGCAGAGGAGTCCTCCTCAATCGGGGAACGAGACCCCTGAGCGTGTAGAGCGGTGACGCTGCCCGCCATGTGGCCGAGCCGGTGGGCCCGTTCACCGCCGGAGTGTTCGCGACGAAATATCCCGACCATGACAAGACGGTGCCGAACTCGCCAAGGTTGCCAAGCGCCGCGTTCAGCGCGCCGAACGCCCCCATGGAGACACCACCGATCGCAGTGGCGGTCCTCGTCCGACAGACCGCGTAGTGGCGATCGACGTATGCGACGAGGTCGCGGGCGATGAACGTGCCCCACTGGGCCCTCGTGTCGGTCACCGAGTTCATCCACTCGGTGTCGGCTCTCGCCGTTGGCCCATCGGTCGGGAGGACGATCACCATCGGTTTGATCTGTCGGGAGTCGATCAGCGCCGAGACGACGGCGTTGATTCGCAGCGAACTTGCCATCTGTGGTCCACTCCCGGGCTCACCGTGCAAGAGATAGAGCACCGGATAGTCGATCCCCGACGCGCGATAGCCCGGAGGGAGGTAGATGTCGACGTTCGCGTGGCCACCAACGGCAGACGATGCAATGGTCTCCGAGACGTAGTGGCCAAGCGACGGAGCTGCTGCGACAGCGATCGGAACCGAGGAATTCCCCGCGAGGACCATCATCACGAGTGCCGTTGCAACAGCGCACTGCGCGGCCAACACCAGGGTGCGCCTCCGCGGGCGGGGTCCTTCCCGTTTCATATCTGCCGCAACATAATCGTTCGACGCGTCACGCGTCTGGTCACCCTTTGCCCCGACTTGTCGCACGCGCAACATTCGCGACGTGTTGCACCGGCCAAAGCGGAGTCAGTTCCGACCGGCGCGCAGAGCCTCTGGTGAGACTCGGTGTTGCTCCGTCGACTGGTGCGACCGAATCCAACGACCTCCCCGACGGCTCGATGCATCGGCGAGTTGCACCCGACGGTCCATCCATGGCCCCGGAATCCGGGGGATCGGCTCGTCACCGCCCGGATTTGACGCCAGATGACCCTGAGGGCCGGTCTCTGGTCATCTCCTTGGGAGATGACGGGCTCGTGTCGCTCGCCAGGCGATGAGCGAAATGACGCGCAGAACGCCGGCGGGATTGTGCCATATCATGAGCTGTCACAACAAAGAGATTGTTTGGGTAGCTAACCGACCGGGAGGGTTCAGTGGCAACAATTGATGCCGACGCACACGTCGTTGAATGCGACGAGACATGGAAGTACTTCGACAAGGACATCATCGACTTCCGCCCGACACGCGTCGACGTGGACAATGCCGGCCGTGTGAAGCACTTCTGGTCAATCGATGGACGTCTCGTCTCGACGGGTCCGTTCAGCGAGACCGACGCGATCAAGGCCGTGCGGGAGATGGTTGACACCTCGGGACGGCTTGCCCAGATGGATGAGATCGGCACGGACTACCAGGTGATCTTTCCGACCATCTTCCTCCGACCCGTCACCAAGCGTCCGAACCTCGAGCGCGCGATGTGTTCCAGCTACAACCGATGGATCGCTGAGCGCGTCGCCGAGGGTGGAGACCGCTTCTCCTGGGTCGTGGTCCCACCGACGATGATCATCGAGGAGGCCATCAAGGAGATCCGCTTCGGATACGAGAACGGCGCCACCGGTGTCTTCTGGAGGGGCTTCGAACGCGGCATGCTGCCCAATGACCCGTACTTCACGCCGATCTTCGAGGAGATCAACCGTCTCGGCATGGCGGTGACCATCCATGCGGCGAACGGAACATTCGAGATCCACGACCAGTTCCCCGATGACAACGGGATCTTCCGCTTCAAGGTTCCCGGCATCACCGCCTTCCAGAATGTGCTGACCCACAAGCTTGCCGAGAGGTACCCCAACATCCGCTGGGGGTTCATCGAACTCTGCTCGCAGTGGGTGCCTTACGTACTGCATGATTTCGTCCGTCGCGGTGAGCGCCGCGGACAGGACATCGACGTGACGACGCTGATGGCGAACAACAACATCTACGTTGCCTGTCAGACCGACGACGACCTCGCGTACGTGCACAAGTACGCCGGCGACTCGAATCTCGTCTCGGGAACGGACTTTGGCCACGCAGACACCTCCTCCGAGCTGCTCGCGCTCCAGAGGCTCCGCGAGATGGGTCGCATCGCCGCACCGTCGATCGAGCGGATCCTCGATGACAACGCGCGCGCGCTGTACGGTCTCAAGTAATGAAGCGCCAGTGCGACTGGCGATCGTCTGACAACAGCACCCCCTGCGAGTCCCGCAGGGGGTGCTGCGCGTCTACGCGAGCGGTGATCGACGATTCAACCCGGGATCTCGCTCCGTATC
>DAIDIA010000268.1 GCA_027459565.1 Acidimicrobiaceae bacterium
TGAACGAAAGGACCCCGAACCACGGAGTGAGCACTCCATGGGCAATCAGCCGTAGCGGGCGAGTCCACGCCCCAAAGGCGATCTCGCGCCCAATCCTGCGGCGCAGTCGAACTGGGAGAGCATGCATCAGCGGAACCCAGGGCGCACCGTAGACGATCAAGACTGGAGCAAGAAACCCGATGAGCAGATGCTCGCCCATATGCACGAAGAAATACCGTCCCGACCAGTAATCGATCGGTGAGACAACGGCGATGAGCAGCACCGATAGGCCAGCGTAGAAGGCAAGCGAACGATGACGGCGCAGCTTCATTCGGGTCGCGTCGCTCCGAGGGCGAAGCCGCGAGAGCCCGAGTTCATGAAGCGCGACCACCAGCGCGACGATAACGACCGTGGGATCAAATGCCCAGTGCGACGCGAGGTAGCTCATGACACGACTCTATTCGCACGTTCGAACAACTCGGGGCACATGCCAAGGCGCTCTCTCGGCGTGCGGGTCGCACGCCATTCGTTCTTGGTATCTCCCCAATTGCATACGCGTCAACGCGGCTCGGCTCACGTCGTGTGCCTTGACTCCGGGGTATCCGTCAAATCTTCGCCAGAGGATTCGATGCTCGATTTTGTGGCCGCCTGACTCTCGAGCAGCTCGCGTTGGTGCCTCTGCCATTCCGCGGCCATGTTCGCGAACTCGGGTGCGACCGTTGCCCGGTGACCTTTGCGAGGTCTCCGCTCACGGCCATTGAGGACAAACCACCAGAAATAGATGCCAAATCCCGCAAAGAAAGGCCATTCGCCAACATAGGCCCAACTTAGCGAGTTTCCCTGGAGCGCACGAGAGAGCTCGAAGCGAAACGCGAGGGCACAGATTGCGAGCCCGACGAGCAGTCCGATATGCAGTCGGAGGGCTGCCATCCCTCGAACTCGACCCCTTGGCGAACTCTCCGTTGGAACCGACTCTTCATCCACAGGCTCATCCTAGCGACCGGTATTCGCAAATCCTGAAGTGACCTATTCCCATCGTGCCGCGTCGAGGTCGCCTGCACGCCCCT
Organism: Acidimicrobiaceae bacterium; assembly: GCA_027459565.1. Lineage (GTDB taxonomy): Bacteria > Actinomycetota > Acidimicrobiia > Acidimicrobiales > Bog-793 > CAIVND01. The sequence goes on from DAIDIA010000268.1 coordinate 1,047, forward strand.
TTGCCGTCACAGTCGGCGCGACCTTGCGCACAGGCATACCTTATTTATACAGGCATGACCTTCCCGATGGGTATGACCGTTTCCGTAGATATTCCAAGGATCGATCCCGCGAGTGCAGCGACCGCTAACGCCAACGGAAGTGCACGAAGATTCGTCCAAAGTTCTTCGAGTCTTTTTCGACCCGATGGTAGAGCGCTTTGACTTCGGGTTCTTCGAGATATCGAAGGACGCGCCTCTTCAATGCGCCTGACCCCTTGCCGGGAATGATCTCGATCTCCGACGCCCTGACTCTCACGGCATCGTCAAAGACACGCTTCAGTGCCGCGTCGATATCGCTGCCCTTGTTGTAGATCTCGTGAAGGTCGAGCTTGAGCTTCGTCAATGGCCTGCCCCTCAGTCCCGATTCAGGGTCCAGGACTTCCTGGCAAGCCCCTCTGCATACAGAGTACGTAATCACACACGTCCCCGGGTGCACATCGAAAACGCGGCCAGGGGCACGAGCACCACGTGTACTTGAGCTGCTTGAACCATCACTTCGCAGCGCGTAGCGTTGTAGCGCGGCGTCCGCGAGTTAACGTTGAACGCAAGCTCGAATACCGACCCGGGAGCGAGATATGCGACATCTGCGTCTTCACAAATCAGGATTCCGCGGCGCGGTGGTCTCCTTGTCGACTGCGGTCGTCGTCTCCGCTTTCTTCACAACGTTTGCTCGGGAACCAAGGAGCGCGGCCGTGACGAAACCGCCAACCACCGATCCTGGTCTGGCTCTGCAGAGGGACCTGGTGCAGGTCGTGAAGAATACGAGGCCATCGGTAGTCGAGATCTCCACCGATGCGGGTCTCGGATCAGGCGTCATCTTTGACACCAAGGGCGACATCGTCACAAACGCCCATGTTCTCGGGACCGCGACAACATTCACGGTGGCGTTCTCGAACGGGAGGAGCCTATCGGCTCGACTCATGGGAACCTATGCGCCAGACGATCTGGCCGTCATTCGCGTCAGCTCCGCGAAGGGCCTTCGACCCGCGTCGTTTGGCAACTCCTCTGCGCTCGAGGTTGGCGACATCGTGCTCGCGATGGGGAGCCCGCTGGGACTCTCAAGCTCTGTCACGGACGGGATCGTCAGTTTCAATGGCCGCGCAGTCAGCGAGGGCAACGGCGTGGTACTCCCGGACCTCATTCAGACGAGCGCCGCGATCAACCCCGGAAACAGTGGCGGCGCGCTCGTTAACCTGTCAGGAAAGGTCATCGGCATTCCGACGTTATCGGCCACGGACGGCTCGGCATCGGCCCCTGGACTCGGATTCGCGATACCTTCGAACACGGTAAGGCTCCTTGCCCCGCAGCTGATCTCAAAGGGAAGGGTCACGACTGCCGGCCGCGCCGGACTCGGACTCGCTGGTGCCGATGCTACCGCCTACGACGGTACCCCGCTTGGCGTCCAGGTAACCTCGGTGCAGCCAAATGGTCCCGCGGCCAAAGCGGGCATCGTACCCGGAGAGTTGATTGTCTCGCTGAATGCGAAGCCAACTGCCGATTACACCGCGCTCCTGACGCTTCTGACGCATTTCCGACCGGGTGACAGGGTGAGCATCACGTTGCTCAGTCTGGGCGGCATCAAGCGTACGATCTCGGTTACCCTTGCGGATCTCGCGCAGTTCTAATGGAGCTGCGGACCGTCGGAGTGCTTGAAGCCCACCAACCGCGAACTCCTCCCCAACGAGCTTCCATTCCCGCTATTTCGTGACCACCCGCCACGTATGGCGCGTATCGAGAGCAGAGCTGCAATCCCGATGATGAGCGCTCCGGAGACGAGGATCAGAAGCGGCGCCCTCGCCTGACCGGGAAAGAAATGAACGATCGTCCAGGGTACGTTGATGAGCAATCCCAACAATCCCAGTGCTGAGAACATCATCTTTCCCGGCATCATCCCGAGAGACACAAGCGCGACCGCCACTGCGATCCCGAAGGCCGGCGCGAAACCACGCCATTGAAACCAGGTGATGGCCGGCCCTCCAACGAAGGCAACACCGCCGACAATCTCATAGACGATAACCATCGCGAGGTTGCGACGCGTGCTCACCAGAACTAGCGCTCCCCCGACAGCCCACGTGATCATTCCCGTGAGTGCGGCAGCTCGGCCAGTGAAGTACCCAACAGTGCTCGGCACCGATTGGAAGAGTGCTATCGCACCGATGATCCCAAGAGTGAGCCGGTCCTCGTGCGACAGGCTCCGAGGAGTGTGGGCCGCCATCAGGACGAGACCGCAAGCGCTGAACAGGCCTAGTGCATCCACGCATTAGTCTCTTGAACGTGTTGAACTGGTTCACATCGATGACCTGTGGAGGTAGAGAATGTGGACCGTGGAGCCTCTCGTATTGACCACAGAAGAACGCAGTGAACTCGAGCATCGGGTGCGAGCCCGGACGACACCGCACCGCGACCGCCAACGCGCTCAGGTCGTGTTGCTCGCCGCGGACGGTGTGATCGGTCGCCAGATTGCCAAACAGGTGGGATTTTCCCCCCAGTCGGTGTCAAAGTGGCGGATCCGTTTTTCCGAGCTTGGCCTTGCTGGCCTTGACGACGCCGAGCGCTCCGGGCGGCCCCCCGTCTATGGTCCGACAGATCGACTCGTCCTCATGGCTAAGGTCACCTCCGAGGTTCCCGAGTACTCCTCGCAGTGGAGCCATTCCGAGCTGCACGAAGCGATGGAAGAGGCAGGCATCGGTATCTCTGCCTCACAGATCGGCCGGATCCTCGCTGCAGATGACGTGCGGCCGCACAAGGTCGAGGGCTGGCTGACACGTCGCGACACCCCGGAGTTCTGGGAGCGTGCGGCTGACATCTGTGGTCTTTATCTCTCCCCGCCAGAGAACGCTGTCGTCCTGTCGATCGACGAGAAGACCGGCATCCAGGCAAAGCACCGCAAGCATCCAGGCACGCCGGTGCAAAAAGGGCACCCCTCGCGACGTGAGTTCGAATACGTCCGCCACGGCACCGCCTCGCTTGTCGCGTCGCTCGATATCACAACCGGCAAGGTCAGAGCGCGCGACATCGCCCGCAACGACTCGGTCACGTTCATCTCGTTCCTCGAAGAGATCGACGAGAGCATCGAGGCGTCACTTGCGATCCACGTTGTCTTGGACAATGGATCCTCACACACCTCGAAGGCGACCAGGGCCTGGTTCGCCGAGCATCCTCGCTTCGTCGTCCACCACACGCCTGCGCACGCCAGCTGGCTCAATCAGGTCGAGTGTTTCTTCTCGATCCTCACCCGCAAACTGCTGCGACGCGGCGAGTTCTCATCACGTGAGGATCTTGTCATGAAGATGCTGAACTTCATCGAACACCACAGTGAAAGCGCGAAGCCCTTCAAGTGGGTCTACGACGCGAAGGTCGCTGCGTGACCTATGTTCAAGGAACTTCTGCGCGGCAGCACTAGCAATGACCCAAATGCCTGCCAGCCACTGGCGGTCGTAATCGAACCCGCGACAATGGTGATGGCGCCAACTGCCTCAATGATCAAGGGCGGCGCAGCGCGATGCGAGATACCAATACCAAGGATGAAGACCCCAACAGCCCAGACTGCAACTCCCGACCATCCTTCTGCGGCGAAATCTGCCACTCCGGTACCCGCGCTGACCGCAAAAGCGCCGAGCAGCGCGATCTGCTGAAGTGGTCGCGGACGGCCGATCGAGAGCAGTCCGCTTTCGATTACCACCCCAGCCGCGAAGGCGAATATCTGGGTTTTCGCGCAATGGTCCCCGAATCCGTCAGAGACCAGCACACGGAGGAACAGCGCCGTCATCGCCGTCGATGCGAGCCACAGGATTGAACGCAGGCGCACCAGAGCTCGATCGGGTCCCTCTGGCACGACAAGTCCCACAACCAGCAGCGCGAGCGCGCCTGTCGCGCACAGCCCAAGTCGGCCCCCTGTTGTCATGTGCTGCCAGTTTCGAGCGACCAGGAGAACGAGTTCCGTGACGGCGAGTACCGCTCCGAGGTACCCGAGCGCCTCCGCCACCACGGGGGCACCGACGCGGCGGGTTCGCGATCTGGGCACGGGTGACACGTCCCTTGGTCCGGGTTCGGTGACCGGAAGAGATGGTGGAGGAGCCACTGGCAGTCCCATCAATGGAGCGTGCGCAGTCTCCTCGAGCCTCGGGATCGCCGACGCCTGCTCCTTGGTGATGAGCCCAGCCGCGACCCAGCGGGCGAGTTCCTCTTGGGTCCACGCGACGGTCCGCGGTGCCCCATCGCGACGCTTGGACCTCGCGGACCTGACCGCGCGGACGACAGGGACGGCCGCCACCGCGACGCCGAAAAGGGCCAACGGACCGAGCACGATCAAGACGCACCCTTCAGTGAGTTTCCGATTGTTGGGGGACTCCGCTGGTTCCTGTCTAAGTCGGAAACTCAGAGGGCGATAGGGCTGACGGTCACTTTCCGCGATGAGTTGGGTCGGTTACATTACCTAGACAATGGTCATTCCCAGCATCGTGGTGGGTCCCCGTCCGAGTCCATTTGCCACGGCGGCATTGGAACGCGGCGGATGCGTCGCCGTCGCTCCTGGAGACTCGGCGCAGGGATGCGTTTGGCTCGATGCGGACGACGTTGCCGGACTGAGAGCCGTTCTCGCATCAACGCCCGAGATTCGCTGGGTACAGCTGCCCTTCGCCGGAGTGGAGAACTTCGTCGCGAATGACTTCTTCACCGACGACCGCGTCTGGACGTGTGCAAAGGGCTCATATGCGGAACCCGTCGCGGAGCATGCGCTCATGCTCGCGCTTGCGGGTCTGCGCAGACTTCCCGAGCGAATCCGAGCCGATTCGTGGGGAGAGAAGGCAGGACAGTCGCTCTATGATTCGCCAGTCACCATCCTTGGGGGCGGCGGGATCGCACGCTCACTCATAGCGCTGCTCCAGCCATTTCGCGCGCACATCTCGGTAGTACGCCGCAACCCCGCTCCGATCGAAGGCGCGGAGAGGGTCTTCACCACCGAACAGCTCGCAGAATCCCTCCCCTCGGCGTTGATCGTCTTCGTCGCACTCTCGCTCACGAAGGAGACAACCGGGATCATCTCTGGCAGTGAGCTCGAGATGATGCGAAAAGACGCATGGTTCATCAACGTCGCGCGGGGCCGACACGTCGTCACAGATGACCTTGTCGACGCACTGCAGCGGGACGTCATTGGCGGTGCCGCCCTTGACGTGACGGATCCCGAGCCACTCCCCGAGGGTCACGCGCTGTTTCACTTCCCCAACTGCATCATCACGCCGCACAGCGCGGATACGCCGGAGATGATTCGTCCCCTCCTCGCGAAACGCATCGAAACCAACGCGGCACATTTTCTTGCCGGTGAGCCCCTCGAAGGTTTGGTCGACGTCAAAGCCGGGTACTGAGCGCCGGGCGCCTCGGCATCCTCCACAGACCCCTACCGAATCTCGATCCTCTCCCCCGAGCGCCGGCGAATTCGTGCCTCGGGTAGACAACCATCGATGTTGAATTCATCACACGGATTAGACGGATACTCGCCCCTCATCGCGAGGGTGTCGCGACCAAGACCAACTCTCACGCCGATTCGGCCTCGGAGCTTCGGACGAGATAGTTCCAGCCGGCAAGAATCTGTCCGTCAGCCCAGACGTCGACGCGCTTCGCGACCGTGTCGTCCTCAGAGCCAAACCGCGCAACCACACCTGCAGCCATGGCGGTGAGCTGCACCCGGCACGCCTTGTCCAGCAAGATCGCTGCCATCACTGCCGACGGGATGTCCTTGCCGACGGCAACCAAACCGTGCTGGGGCATCAGACACGCGCTCGCAGAGCCGAGAGCCTCTGCGAGCGCGACGCCAAGCTCTCGGGTCTTGATCAACCCTCCCGTGAGGGTAAACCGGGGCACGTCGGGAAAGCTGAACATACTTCCCGCGTGGCTCAGGGCACGCATGGGAACGTCGAGTGCTGAAAATGCATTCGCCGCATCCGAGTGGGTATGCACGACTGCTCCTACATCACTTCGTCGATTCATGATCTCGGTGTGAATGGGATATTCGATGTGCCGAGTGTTCTTTCCGTCGAGCACCGCGCCCTCCGGGGTGACGAGTACGACCTTCTCCTCATCGATCTCCTCGAAACCCCAGCCGGAACCTTTCATCCACACGCCTTGGCCATCGAAGTCGCGCACACTGGGATGGCCCCAGACCATGTCGTCCTGGCCCCCGGTTGCCAGTGCCTTGCAGGCTTGCACAATCAGCGCGCGGGCCTCGGTAGCATTCGTTGGCATCATTGACATCGTCTCCCCTTATCTTCACGTTCACCCTGAACCAGCGACCGGCCGCGCAACGGACGTCCAACCGCAGGATCAGCCCTTCACGTTACTCTCGCGAGTTCCAAACTCATGAGAGAACGATCCGTTCGCGCGGATTGGTCCATTCATCTGCGGCGATGGTCTCCATTCGAGCGCTCGGGCGTTGCGGGGCGACCCTGCTGCATCCGATCACAGGTCGTTGCCCGCGTACGAGAGATTGAAGCTCTTGTTCGCAAGGGGAAAATCCGGGACGATCGTGTCTTTGAGCGCAACCGCCAGCGCTGGCCAATTGAGAAATGATGGATCGACGATTTTGCAGCGTGTGATGAACCCATATCCATCAATCTCGACGCGATGCACGATACTTCCGCGCCAGCCTTCTACGATACCGAGCCCCGACCCGTTTCGTCTTGGTCCGATATCCGTCGAGATCTTGAGGTCCGACAAGTTCTCAACGAGGGTTCCGATGACTTCAAGAGAGTTCCGCACCTCACGAACACGTACGAGGAACCTCGCGAGGACGTCTCCGGTCTCCTCACAGATGACCCGAAACGAGTCGTCCGGCTCCATGAACGGGTGGTCGCGACGGGCATCGACGACAAGGCCCGATGCCCGCGCCGTGACACCGATGGCACCAATCCCCATCGCATCCTCCCTACTCAACGCCGCGGTACCGCGAAATCGATCCATGACGACACTGTTGGTCGTCGCGAGATCGACAAGGCCCTCGAAATCGTTCAGGATTGAATCGAGCTCAATTGGGGTCGGCAGGCGCAGGAGTTCAACGGACCCCGGCCGTATGGCGCCCCGAAGCAATCGATGCCCGGTGACCTCCGCATTGAGTCTCAAGATCCGCTCTCGCAACACCAGCGCGCGAGACTGGGCTATTCCAAAGCCGACGTCATTACAGAGATCACCAATGTTCGCGATGTGGTTATAGACCCGCTCGAGTTCGAGCAGGATTGCCCGAAGCGCCAATCCCTCCGGCGCGATGGCGACCCGACCAGCCTCCTCCACAGCCAAGCAGTACGCGAGGTTGTGCCCCACCGCGCTGTCGCCCGAGATCCGCTCGGCGATCTCGACGCCGGACTGCAACTCGCGTCCCTCAAAGAGTCTCTCGATCCCTCGGTGGACAAACCACAGGCGAGCCTTCATCTTGATGATCGTCTCGCCAACGACGGAAAATCGAAAGTGTCCCGGTTCGATCACTCCTGCGTGTACCGGCCCAACAGGGATCTCGTAGACCTCACGACCACCAACCTCGACAAACGGGAACGGTGACGCGTCAAGACACATCGCGGGCATTTCGCCCGCGTCCTTTCGCATCGGATGAAAACCCTCTGGCCAGTGCTGGTGCAACACGAGCCGCCGAAGAAACGGATGGCCAACCGGTTCGACTCCAAAGAGGTCGTTGTTCTCGCGCTCGAAGCGACTCGCCGAGAATGACAGGTGACTGAGGGACGGAACTGCAGGATGTTCCCTGTCGAGTTGCACGACAAGTTCGAATCGATTGTCCGGCGGACCCTTGAGGAAGACGTAGACGAGACGCAGCGACTCCAAATCATCGTGAGCCGCGATCATCGCCAATCGATATTGCATCGCGAACAACGCGGTCGCTTGGGGCACAAGCTCTGCGACAGAGATTGCGCAGCGCTCAGACACCCTTTCGAGCCCGTGGGCCCCGCTTGTGGCGCCCTCTGCAAATTCGTGCTTCTCGAGTCGGCTCATCTAACGCGCAACCACTCGTGCTGCAGCCCCAAGGAGCGGGGCAAGGGGCCAGGCGACGATTCCGAAGAACGCAGATGCAACGAGCGCTGTGATAAGCGGAACGGCAAAAGTACGCGAACTCGATCGGGGATCTCCCATTGAAGCCGGTTCACCCAGTAGGAGCGATCGACCATGCGTCATCATCGCGACAAAGATGACTGAAATCAGCACCAGCGAGACTGCGGCAACCCAGGTGAGTCCGACAGCGATCTCGGCGCGGACCATGTTCAGCTCGCTGATGAAGAGGCTGAATGGCGGAAAGCCGATGAGGGCGACGAGCGCGAATCCAAAAATGCCACCAAGCACCGGTCTTCGGGTCAAGAGGGCGGGGACCTCGGTGATGATGCTCGTTCCCTCAACAAGGTAGATCTCTCCTGCCGAGAGGAACAACACTGCCTTGATGATGCCGTGCCCGAGTATGTGCAATAACACGGCCGCGATCGCGAGCGAACTGCCGGCGGCCGCGCCGAGCGCGATAAGGCCCATGTGCTCCATGCTCGAATAGGCGAGCATACGTTTGTAGTCTTTCTGGGACAGGAGCAGAGATGTCGCGACAAAGAGAGATCCGAGTCCCACCGCAACGAGCAGCGAGCGGGTGTATCCGACACCAAGCGCGCCATCTGCGATCGCTTTGAAACGCAACAGCGCATAGAACGCAACGGCGAGCAATACGCCCGACATCAGTGCAGAAACCGGAGCGGGAGCCTCGCTATGAGCATCGGGAAGCCAGCTGTGCATTGGCACGAGGCCGACCTTTGTGCCATATCCAAGCAAGAGGAGAGCCATCGCGAGACGCATCACCCCGGTATTGAGACGATGTGCATTTGCCTGAAGCGACGTCCAATTGAGCGCCGTCGCGCCCTGCGAAGTCAGGTGGGCGCCGTCAATGTGCAGTGCTGCGAAATAGACGAGCACGGTGCCGAGAAGTGCAAGAGCGATTCCCACCGAGCAGATGATCACATACTTCCACGACGCCTCGAGCGATCCAGTGGTGCGCCGATGACCGACGAGAAAGGTCGTTGCGATCGTCGTAGCCTCGATCGCCACCCACATGACCCCAAGATTCGCGGACAGCACAGCGAGGAGCATGCAGGCTACAAAGATCTGCACGAGCACCACATAGAGCGACGAGTGACGGATGTTCGAGTTTCCTCGGTCAATCTCCGCGCGCAAGAACCGGTTCGTTTGGCTCACCGCAAGGAGCGAGACGGTGCCGATCACGACGACCATGAATGCGCTCAACGCGTCGGCACGCAGACTCCCATCGAGCGCTCCGAGCGCCCGATGGTTCACCGTTTTTGCGCAGAGAAGTACTCCGAGAAATGCGACACCGCTGTTCGCAAGCGTCGTCATCCACCCAACCCATCGCCGCCAGGGCAATATTCCTGCAGCAACAGCGGCCGCGAGCGGCAACCCGAGGATGACATAGATCAACATCAGTCGTGGAGCTCTTGCATCTTGTCAAGATCGAATGCACCTGACACGGTTCCCATAGAAGTGGCAAGTACGCGAAGCACCGCGACCACGAGAAGGACATCGAGCGAAACGCCGAGTTCGACGACGAGTGGTACGCCCGCAGTGAGAAGAAATGCGACGAGAGCGACCCCATTGTCAATCAGCAAGAGTCCAATGATCTGCGAGACGGTCTTCCGCCTGGTGACGAGCACGAGAAAGCCGACAAGCACCGTCGCGACTCCTATCGGTGCGAGTCGCGTGGCAGCGGCCGATGAGAGAGCCGTGATCTTGCTGCTTGCGAGATAGGCGAGAACGATCAGGAATGAGGCGCCAACGAGTGATGCCGGCACATTGATCAATGGCGAAGTCTCCCGCCCCCCGGGCACGCGGCGTACTACCTGTCGTATCAGCATCGGGATGACCGACCCTTTAACGACGAGGACAACTGCGGCGGTGGCAGCCAACGCTCCATCATGAGTATGTGCGGCGAGCGCTCCGGCAACCACTCCAAGCGACACGCCCTGAAGTGACAGGATCGAGGTGATCGCGTGGAGGTCGCTTCTCCAAAGCGTCAGGATCGCGCAGACGAGCACTGCGCCTGAGGCGAGTTCAAGCATCTGCGAGAAGCTTGAGCCGCTCACCGCGTCACCAGTCCGGTGACGACCGCGAGAACGGCAAGCACAAAACCACCGGTAAGCAGTTCGGGAACGCGAAAGAGGCGCAGCTTCGCGGTGGAGATTGCGATCAGCTCAACTCCGGTTACGAGAACCACCGTCTTCGCGCCGAGGATAACCGTCCCCAGCAAGAATCCGGCAGGATTTGAACCTGAGGCGATACCCCACGGGAAGAACAGATTCGCTACGAGGGCGAACAGGAATCCGAGACGCATCGCCTGGCCAAGTAGGACGAGTCCCAGTTCGGGACCGGCATATTCGAGGGTCATCGCCTCGTGGACCATTGTCAGCTCAAGGTGGGTCGAAGGGTTGTCGACTGGGATCCTTCCCGTCTCCGAGATCACCACGATGAGGAGCGCGACGAAGGAAAGCAGACGTTCCGGGCTGGCGATCCAACCAGGATGTGCAAGCGTCGATGACACAATCTCGGGAAGGTTTGAACTTCCCGCCTGAATAGAGAGCGCGAGCATTGCGACGAGAAGCGCCGGCTCGGCAAGTGCCCCGATCGTCATAGCCCTGCTCGATCCCATGCCACCAAATGCAGTACCCGAATCAAGGCCGGCAAGAGCAAGTGCTACCGATCCGGAAAGGATCAGGAAGACGACGACAAAGAGATCCGCCGACCGGCCAAGGACTGGAAATGTCGAGACAAGTGGGGTGATCGCGATCGCCACCGCGACGGACGCGACGAGCGCAATTGGAGCGACAGCGAAAACGACGCTCGTATGTTCGGAGTGGATGCGCTCCTTGCTCGCGAGTTTTCGCAGGTCCAGCAGCGGCTGTCGAATCGGAGGGCCAATACGACCCTCGGCCCGCGCACGGATCTTTACCATCAACCCCATGAGAAGGGGGCCACCGAGCACGACGGCGATCAGCTGCAACAACGATGCTCCAATCGACACCCCAAGACCGATTGTCGATATGCCGGCGATCATGCGAGAACGACCAAAATAATCACCAGCGCGACAAATCCGAAGGCCAGATACCGATGCGTGCTTCCGTTCTGGACGCGGCGTGCAAAGTCTCCCCAGGCCATCACGTAACGGACCAGCGGCCGATACCAGGATCGTTCGATCGCATCATCAATCCGGAGTCGGTAGCTGATCTCGTGTTCGAAGTACTCAGACTCCGCGATGTGAGTCACATCAGCATCGTGACTCGGGCGGAGCACATCGACGAAAACGCGCTGCAGCGGCTCGGCAAACGACGTCGCGGTGTACTCCATCTTCGGAGTGAGAAGCGCCCTGCCACTCCCCCACGCCTCAGTGGAGCGCGCCTCGGTGCGCGCGAAACCGCTTGTCACCAGATGAACAACGCCCCAGATAATCGTGACCGCCGCAACCAATGCGACGAGCAGGAGCGCGGGTTCAATTGCGCCTGTCAATCCCGCAAGGCCGAGTCCGAGGCCTTTCTGCACCTGAGCGGGAAACACACCGCCGAGTGCCACCTCGGTGACGCGATGGATCGCTGGCATGACAGACCCGGGAGCGACACCGATAACAACACAGGGCAAGGCGAGGAGAGCCATACCGGTAATCATGGAGGGTGCGACCTCGTGGGCGGACGATGCCTCCGAAGATCTCGACTGGCCGAGGAATCCGATCCCCAGGGCCTTCACAAATGCTGCTGCAGTCAAACCGCCGGTGAGGGCGAGCGCGCCGACACCCGCGAGAAGCGCCATATCGGTCGCCGAATTCTTCGCAGTGAAACCATGCAGCAGTCCCTGAAACAACAGCCACTCACTCGCAAATCCATTGAACGGCGGCAGCGCGCTGATCGACATCGATGCAATGGCGAAGAAGAGAGCGGTCGCTGGCATGCGCCGTAGAAGACCTCCAAGGCGATCAAGATCTCGAGTACCGGTCGCGTGTTGGACTGAACCCGCAGCGAGGAAGAGGCAACCTTTGAAAGCCGAATGATTTGTGAGATGAAAGAGCGCTGCGAGCATCGCCAGCGCGCCGAGCAATCGATGCCCGGAGTCTGCCAATGATCCCGCCACCCCGACCCCGATCAAAATCAGGCCCACGTTGTCAATCGTTGAAAAGGCCAGCAGGCGTTTCAGGTCTGAACTTGCAACTGCCTGCACCGCTCCATAGAGCGCCGAGGCGACACCGATTGCAACTACGAGGAGCCACCACCAGAGAACGCCACCACCGAGGAGGCCGTTGCCGACGCGGAGGATTCCATAGATCCCGAGATTGACCATCACGCCCGACATCAACGCAGAAACCGGACTCGCGGCCTCGGCATGGGCGCGCGGCAGCCATACGTGAAATGGCACCGCACCCGCCTTTGAGGCGAATCCGATCAGGACGAGAATGAAGGCTACCGAACGCGTCGCAATCGGCAATCGAGAGGCATGCAACTGAATCGCGGCAAAGTTCTGGGAACCGGTGTGCACCGCAAGTACCACCAGACCCATCAAGATCGCTGCAGCGCCGAACTGGGTCATTGCGCCATACCACTGTGCCGCGTCCCTGGTCTCGGGCCGGATCCGGTGTTCGACGAGCAGGAGCAGGAATGAGGTAACCGCCATGAGCTCCCAGGCAAACATGAAGGACACGACGCTTGCCGCGACAGGTACCAGCATCAAACACGCAAGAAAGAGAGGGAACATCCCGGTTTCGATACGGCTCTTCGATCCGCCTATTGCGGAACCAACCCCGTAGACGCTTGCTGCAATTCCAAGCAATGCGGCAACCCCAACAAACAGCGCACCGAGCGGGTCAAGTGCGAGCTGTACTCCGGAAAAGGGAATCACCCGTGTTGTATGGAATGTGCTCGACTTCCCTTCCAGGAGCGTCTGAAGGGCCGCAGTGAAAGTAGCAATACAGCCAATTGAACTCAGCAGCGCGGCCGCTAAGACGCGATTCCTCGCCGGCAAAATCATCCCGGCGAACGCGCCCGCGAGAACTAGCGCGAGTCCATAGAGATAGAGGTGCACCATCAACGACCGGTGAGCCCCCGAAGGGCCTCGACTATCGCTCGAGGATGTGGTGGACATCCGGGAATCTGGATATCGGATTCGACAATCTCATCGAGAACTGATTCCACCCCGTACGCACCCGTGAATATGCCACCGTTGACTGCGCAGTCGCCGCACGCGATCACCACTCGGGGTTCAGGCGTGGCGCTTACGGTGTGACGAAGTGGTTCTGCCATGTTTCGCGTCACGACTCCAGTCACGAGCAAACCATCGGCATGTCGAGGCGACGCCACGAGACGGGACCCAAATCGAGCTGCATCATAATGAGGCGCGAATGCGGAATGAATCTCAATTTCGCAACC
>DAIDIA010000269.1 GCA_027459565.1 Acidimicrobiaceae bacterium
GTTGGATGTCGGGCAGACCGCAATCGCAGCCATTCAGGTCTGCGTAGCCGTACTCACAATCTCCAGTTCCGCGGTCATCGATCGCGTTTATGACATCCAGGGCTTTACGATGCTCTTCGCCTGCGCGATTCGATATTCAACCACGCAGCGGGACGCGGAAAGGAAGTTCTTTCGCAATCTCACCGTCTTCGTCTTGTCCTACGACGCCTTGGGCCTCTTGACGCAAATCGCACCCCACATGCAACAGGGCGGATTGCGCGATCTTGCCTGGAGTCTGTCCTTCCTAACATTCGCTGCGTTAGCCGTGGATGTTCCCGAGAGGCAGCCGGCCTCTGCTCAGAGTAGGGCCTCAGCCCGAATGTTCCCGGCTCATATCCTTGGGGTCAGCGCCTTGGGGTTGGTGCTGACTTCGGTGGCCTCCAGCGCTCTGCTCCTGATTTACCATTTATCGCTTGGCCTCTGGGGATTGGTTGCCGCCTGCGGTCTTTTTGCGGCGAGAATGGCGCTTCGTGAGTCGCTGCTCAGGCGGACACAACTCGAACTCGAACACGACAATCTTCATGACCGGCTGACGGGCTTGCCGAATCGAATATTGCTGGAGCGTGAACTCGAAGGAGAGAGCGCGGCTCGTCTTGGAAAGAGCTTCCTCCTTCTGCTTGACCTCGATCGGTTCAAGATGATCACCGACAACTTTGGCCGGACCTTTGGTGACCACTTGTTGGCCCATATCGCGGGCCTTCTTCGCTCGATCGTTCGTACCGGCGATGTCATCTCCAGGTTCAGTGCCGAAGAGTTCGTCATCGTGCTCAAGGACTGCGAAAGCCCCTTGAAGGCCAATGAGATTGCCGAGCGCATCCTCAACCATCTCAGCGCCCCGATCCTCCTCGACCAAAGAATCGTTCACGTCACCGGAAACATAGGCATTGCTGCCATCGAAGAGGGCAAGTCGATTCTGGACCTGCTCAATAGTGCGGACGCAGCGATGTACATGGCCAAGTCGCCGGGCAGGAACCGCGTTCACATCTTCGACCGCTCCATTCTTGAAAGAGCGGCTCAGGATCTGGAAATGGAGAGCGACCTGCGTCAGTCAGTCGAAGATGGATCTATCTCGATCGCCTATCAACCGATCTTCACCGTCGACACACACAGGCTCGTCGCCTTCGAGGCGCTTGCCCGGTGGGAACATCCGAGACTGGGCAACATCTCTCCGGAGCGATTCATCCCGCTGGCCGAGGAAACGGGACTGATTCTGCAACTCGGAATACAGGTGCTCCGGAAGGCGTGCTTTCAGGTGGCGGGGTGGAACCGGCAGTTTGGCAAGAACCTTTGCCTCGGCGTCAATGTCTCCGGCCAGCAGCTGGCCGACAGGAGCTTTCTTGCCCAGGTGGAACAGGTACTTGAAGATACGCAGCTGGATCCCTCGCTGTTGCGTTTCGAGATCACAGAATCGGTCCTCGTCAAAAACTCACAACGAGCCGTGGAGGTTCTCCATGCCGCCTGCGCGTCTGGAGTTCAGATCTGCTTGGACGATTTCGGCACGGGATACTCGGCGCTGAACTACCTTGTGCAGCTACCCTTTCACACGATCAAGATTGATCAGGGTTTCCTGCGCGATGTGGAACGCGACGATGCGCGAGCCATGCTTGTGCGCACGATCGTGCAACTTGCCAAGAACTTGAAGAAGAAAGTTGTTGCCGAGGGCATCGAGACCTTCGCCCAACTAGAGTTTCTTTCCGAGATACATTGCGATCTTGCCCAAGGGTACCTGCTCTCCAGACCGCTGAATGCCGAAAGAGCGAGCGAATTCCTCAGAGAGCTGGTCGTGGAGCGGGGTACATCTTACTTTCAGCTCCATCTAGAGCCCTGCGTGAAGACCCCGTGAGGTGGACTCCGCGACAATGACGCAGACACTCGTGGTCAAGGACAAATATGCCCGTCGTCAAGATCCAGATGATGAGCACCGCCTCACTGTTCCGCAGCTCCGGGTGAAGAACTCTGCGTGGGATCGTTCGGTAGTCCCCGTTGTGTCCCTCACGATAGACTAAGTTGACTTCAGCACTCGCGCAGCACCTTCGTCATTCCACAATCGTCATGTGCGATGTGATCTGTGACAGACGGTCATCCTATGCTCGGTGTTATGCTTGTCATTATGCCCTACGCTGATCTTGACGAAGCGCTACGACGATACCTGGCGTTGTGCGAATTCCGCCGCGAGGGTCTCAACACTCTGATCGATTCGCCCTTCATTACAACCGAGGCTAGAGTAGATGCCATTTTGGAACGCGACGTAGTTCTGATCGAATGGGCAGAGGCAATGACCGAACTGGTGGACCTAGGGCTTGTGCCGCCTTCTCTTCCAGATCACTCCAGAGTTTGAACTCGAATCGCGTATTCTGTTAGGCGATTGCGGGGCCCCGGCAGCTTCCTGGCTGCTTCATTCTCTCGGCGCATTTCCCGCACACCGACCGGCCATGCTATCGCGGATCTAGGAGTCAGGGTAGCCTCAATATGCTGATGCCGGATCAGCCTCCCAAAAAGCATGTCACATGCCCGTTTTTCAGGACCTATCGCTATCCGCGGTCACGGAAGCCCTAGTCCTCTTAATGCAACGTTTGACTTCTAGGCTGAAGAAACCCTCCCAGCGATCTGACTGCCGAGGGCACCGTGCGCGAGCCAATAGTGCAAATGCGATAATTTCCAAGGCAGTACGCGAGGGATACCGCACATGTCCGTTCTCAGAGTTAATCAGATTCGTGCCAAGATCCGCTCAATGTTCGAGCCACATCTCGATCTAAGCGATGTTGGAACCAGCGATCCAGAACGCGATCAAAAAATATTAACTCGCTGCCTAGCCGCGATGGCAATTTATGTCCAGACTGGCTGTGCAGAAAAGGAAGCCGGTGAGTCAGTCTGGGACGGTTCGGACGACAACGGCATTGACGCTGCGTTTTTCGACGCGGCGACATCCCGTGTTGTCTTCGTGCAGGCGAAATGGATCAACAAGGGCACGGGAGAGCCGGAGGCGAAGGAGATCGGCAGCTTCGTCAGGGGTGTTGAAGACGCGGTTGAGCAAGATAATACCCATTTTCATAAACGGTTACAGGGCCGGTTCGCTGACATCTCCCTCCGTATTGGCACTCCGGGAACACAGATCCATGCCGTGGTTGTCAGTACAGGCGCCAGCACGCTCGCCACTCACGGGACATCCATTCTCGACGGATTACTAGCTGACTTGAATGGCGAAGATCCTCATCCGATCGCTACGGCTGAGGTTCTAGGGCTAGCGGAGGTTTACAACGCCCTTGCGAGCGATTCAACCCACGGAACCGTGCCGCTCGATGCCACCATTCTCGAATGGTCTTACGTGCCATCTCCTTATCCCGCATACTTTGGGGTCATCGACGGCCTTCAGCTCAAGAATTGGTGGAAAACGTTCGGTCGCAAGTTGGTATCCGGAAACATCAGACACGCCCTTGGGCCTACGGACGTGAATACCGAGATCAAACAAACGGCGCAAAGCACGCCGGAAAGATTTTGGTATTTCAACAACGGAATCACGCTGGTAGCAGATGAAGCCTGGAAGGCTCCTGCTGGCGCAGCCTCTCGATCAGCAGGTGTTTTTGCCTTCAAAGGCGCGTCGATAGTGAACGGCGCACAGACGGTTAGCTCAATAGCAGGCGTTGACGACGACACCGCCTTGGGCCATGTGAGGGTGCCAATTCGAGTTGTACTCCTGAAGACAGCGCCTGCGGGGTTCGGAGACGACGTCACGCGAACCAACAACCTTCAGAATCGAGTGGAATCGAGGGATTTCGTTGCCCAAGATCCTGAGCAAAAGAGGCTGCGACAAGAGATGGCGATCGAGGGGATCGACTACCAAATTGTACGCAGTGAGGATGCGATGGCTTCTCCGACTGCATGTGAACTAGTCGAGGTCACTACGGCGCTCGCCTGTGCGTCCGGAGATTCTTATCTTGCGGTTCAGATCAAGACTGGCATCGGAAGGTTTTTCGCAGATTTAAAGAAGGCGCCGTACAAGACGCTTTTTAATCCGAATACGAGCGGGGCGAAGGCCTTTAATGCGACCAAAATACTGAGGACGATCGAGGTGTGGATTGACGCTAAAAAGAAGAGCACCAAGAAGAGCGGAGCCTCTTGGGGAGTGTTAATTCACGGAAATCGCATCCTTGCGTGTGCGGTTGTTGCAAAGTACGGCGAGGCGAGACTCTCGCAGCCGATCGAAGCTTTCGGGAAAGACTTGAATCCAGCTGATATCGCGATCTTGTGCGAGGCTGCATACACAAAGATGGTCGATCGGATCACTGATAAGTATCAGGGGAAATTTTTGGCAACCCTCTTCAAGAACCCGACCTTGAGCAAAGATGTGTTCGAGTTCGCGAAATCGTGAGGCGAGGCATTCGCTGTGAAACTCCGGACAAGTCTTCAAATTTCAGTCTCGCGCAAGTTTTCCGGAAGCGCTTCTTCCCTCGAAGAAACATGGTGCGATCTCCGTTTACCGGGAGTAATCTTCAGATGTGCGCAGAACCATAATTGGATCAGTAGGCTGCCCGCTCTCATCATTTGACGTCGAACCTGAGTGCTACCCATTTGTCCTTGGCAGACGGATCAATCGTGCGAGTCGATATCAAAAGGATCGATACCGGGCCCGAGAGGGCCGCGCTTATTTGCCGCGTGGACCATATTGACCAGTTCCGTTTCCTCCTCACTTAGGTTGTCGTGTAGGAGTTTGTCGATTCTCGATTGTAGTTCCTCCCTTGATAGCATCGGTTCGATAACCTCGAGGCTGATATATGGTCTCGCTGTAGGGGGCTCTCCCGATAGCTGGACTGCTGATTTCAGAAAGCGAACCAACCGTGCTCTGGTATCTGTATATGCTGATACCCACGCGCGGGCGGTGGTTGCGTTCCACACGGCCCAGACGCGGAGCATCCTGAAATCTTGCGGTTCAACCTCAAAGTTTTGGGCTGTCACCTCTTCAATTCGATTGAGACATGCTGCCTTCAGCGCGGCTCGATCTGCTTCCGAAGTGAGGAATGGTGCCATCCGCTCGCCCTCGTGGGGATCGCTCGTCAGCGTTGCGATTGTCCGTGTCGCAAATCCAATACCGATCGTTCTCGTAACTGCGTCAAGCATTTTCTTGAGTCGCTCAGTCTCGCCGAGACGATGTAGATACCAGTACGTAATGCCGCTAAT
>DAIDIA010000270.1 GCA_027459565.1 Acidimicrobiaceae bacterium
GGTCGACACAGTGCGATTTCGTCGGCTGGTCTCGAACCGACCCCGGAATGATTCGCGAATTCAACCTCGCGTCGTCGACAAAAATGAAGTCAGCGGATGCCCGTGTCGCAGTTGATGTCGGCCTGAACCGACGCTTTGGAGGTGATATTGACTGTGCGACTCGGACAACGGGGAAATACCGAGCCGGTGAGGACCGTGAGCAAATATGTACCCGGTTTCACCGACACGGAGTAGCGACCCTTGCTGTCGGTTCGGGTGGTGGCAACGACGCCTCCGGCGCCGGTGCGCACATCGACGGTACCGGAGACGGGCCGCGGTGGACAGGGATTGCCCACCCTCTCGACCGGGCAGGTCGGTCCCGCAGAGACGACACCGAATATGGCGACCCCAGAAGATACTGGAGGTGAATGCGCGCGCGATTGAACAATAATGCGCGCTCGCCAGAGTTCAACCGCGCCACAGGTCGGTGCACCGACAGCTGCGGGAGAGCACGCCGGTCGCTGAGCGCTGATCACAACCGTTCCGGGATGCACGGCTCGGAAGTTCATCCCCGTGACGCCACGGGGAAACATCAGTGTGATGGGAGCGACCGTCAGAACGCCGGTTCTCGAGACGCTGAAATCTCGCCACGTGGAACCAACCTGGCTACCGGAATGCAGCACGACGAGAAGCCTCTCGTCGACGAAGATGCAGTATGAACCGTTGTTCTGTTGGTTGCCGATCGACGCGTCATAGCCGGGTCCCGATCCTCTTGGCACCATGCAACGCAAACCGTCTCCCGAACGAGTCTGCCCGTTGTCCGAAGGGACAAACATCGCAAGGAGGACCGCAGATGCCACAACAGCGACCGCGAAAGCTCCCGCTACCTTGGGCGCAGACATCACTTCGAATTTGCGCATCCGACATCACTCCCCTGCCATCCTACCGACGACTTCACACCGTGGCTCCAGCCGATTCTGGACGGGGTTCCGGCTGCGGATTCGGCAAAGGCGATGCCTTCGTGACTCGGAAATCCGCGAGGGCCGCGCCCTACGCAATCGAGTGGCCACTTGGAAAACGGCCCCCGTTCTGGCGATAGCTTTTGAGAACTCGCATCAAGCGCACGCGGGGAGACCGGCATGCATGGATCCTGACTGGCAAATCAATCTTGGAGCTAAAGACAGCGCCTTCGCCCAAACCATCCGAGAAGAAATAATCGCCATTCGCGCATGCCCGACCATGATGGGATAACGCCAATCAAACACTTAGAGAACCTTGAAGACGGAATTGGTACCTTGCTCTCGGTGCCAGACGAAGACAAAGATCTTCAAGCGCGCTCATGCAGGGCACGCAAAGGACAATCGTGAACAACTTCTTCTTCATCGTCGGTCTCTTCGTCGTTGTCCTCACCGTCTCGGGCGTTCTCTTCGCCCTCGTCCTTCCACGTCAACCCACGGGAATCGAGAGAGTAGCGCTCTCAGTCAGTCGTGCAGTGGGGTCGTTCTTCATTGGCCTCGCTCGAATTCCCAGCACATACGAGGGAAAGGACGAGGTCCTTGCACACGCCGCTCCGGTGGCGATCTTCGCGCAGTTGCTGTTCTGGGCCGGTTCTCTCATCGTCGGATTTGCGCTCATGCTGATGCCTGCCACACACTCGTTTTCCCAGGGGCTTCTCCAAGCGACGACTGCCCTTTTCACGGTCGGCACCGTGCATGTCGGCGGCACCCCCGATACGCCGATCGATGTCACTGCCGGTGCGGTCTGGGTCATCTTCGTGGCCCTGCAGATCGGATACCTTCCGACGCTCTACAACGCCTATGGGCGTCGCGAGGGACTGGTTGCACTCCTCGAAAGCAGAGCCGGAGCCCCCGCATGGGGACCAGAGCTCCTCGCACGCCATCAACTCGTCGGGATCGTCGATACCCTTCCGGACCTCTACAAGGAATGGGAGGTGTGGTCTGCGGACGTCGCCGAGAGTCACAGCACCTATCCGATCCTGTTGCTGTTTCGCTCGCCGGACCCATGGCTCTCATGGCTCATCGGTCTGATCGCGGTACTTGATGCGGCCGCGATGCAGATGGCGCTCTGCCCATCGACTGCGCCCTCCCATGCGCGTCTCTGCCTGCGGATGGGGTTCACGCTGACCAACCGCATGGCATCATCGCTCGGCTGGGAGGTCGATTTCGATCCCAAACCCGAGCAGCCGATCCGACTGCAATTTCAAGAGTTTCAAGACGCCGTCGACATGCTCGCGGAAAGCGGATTTCCGATGGAGCGTTCCGCTGAAGCTGCGTGGCCAGATTTTCACGGATGGAGGGTGAATTACGAAGAGGCCGCATACCACCTCGCCGACCGATTAGTCGCCCCTCCTGCCCCTTGGTCCGGGTCGAGGAGACATCTCCCTGGCGAGATCGTCAAGCCCCACCGACCACCCCAACGCCAACCCGGGAGCGATCCCAATGTCACGTACTTACGTCCTCTCGTCATCACCGCTCCGCATCGCCGCAAGAGCCTGCTCCGGCGCGCATCATATTGGCGAACGCACAGGAAGAGTCCGGCTGAATGAGGATTGGATCTTCTTGCGACGTGTTGTTCGTGGGGAACCTACACGTCCTTGAGTCCGACTAGTGCTTTGAAGATCTTGTCAGGGTCAACAACGGTGAAAACAGTTCCTAATCGTTGGCTCATCTTTCAAGATTGAGGCATCTCCGTCACCCTCTGTGGATCATCGGCATGTCGAATACCGCCAAGATCCGATGAGCCGCCGAACCAGCGCATCCTTGGCTCGATCGTGGTCCAATGACGCGCCCACCCCATCAGAATCCAAAGAGCCACATTCGAGATGTGTTCACGTAGTGTCGTTCTTGCTGGGCCGCCTCCCGCTGGTTGATCTCATTCGATGCGCCGATCCGTTCGCAACGTGTTCTTCTTCATGAGGAGCGCTTCACCCTGTGTCGAGCAAGCGCCCGGAAGACATAACGATGAACCGGTTGAAGTAACTTCCAGTAGAGGAACCCGGGTACTCCCTTCGGACGGAGTGAGCCGACTTGGACGAGCCGATCCTCGGAGCGTTCATAGCCAAGCCACGCTTCACCAGGGAACCAACGGATCGCGCGCAACACGAGAGTTCCGGGGACGCATCGAACAACGATCCACCAGTCAATAGCCGCGCCCTGAACAACTTCCTGTGGAGAGCTGAGCTTCCAGGACTCGCCGGCCATACGGCCAATCAGCGCACGTAGTCTCCACGCGGGCGACAAGCCATACCAGCTGTAGCTTCCTCCAATCTGTTCGAGATCGGCATCGAAGCGCGCCGATGATCCATCCGTGAGGGGAACCGTCACGCGCTCCGTGTAAACGCCATCCCGGAGCCCACTCTCGCCGTTGAGGACGCGGTTATCCAGCTCGAGCACCTGATTGTCAAGGGCAGCCAAGAGCGCATCGGCAAGACCCATCGGCTTGATGCCAAACGCTGCGTCGGTTTTCGCGCGATCTTCAATGATCACTTCAGTCACCAAGCTCTCGATGAGAGCGTGACTGACGCGGCGATCGACTGGAGTGACGAGATCCAACCAGTACGACGAAAGGCGAGGCGTTAGGTAAGGCACGTCAACAATGCGCCGACGGCGCAGACCGCGCGCCGTCGCATACGCCGCGATCATCTCGCGATACGACGTGACGTCGGCACCCCCGACCTCGTACACGCCGGGGGCGACTTCGAGCGCGCCGATCAGGTACCGGATCATGTCGGTCGAGGCGATCGGTTGGATTGCGGTGCGAACCCAGCGTGGACAGACCATAAACGGAAGCCGCTCAGTGAGATACCGCAACATCTCGAAGGAGATGCTTCCGGCGCCGAGGATGACCGCTGCTCGAAGTTCGACTACGGGAACACCACTTGACGCGAGCGCGACGCCGACTTCCTGACGGCTCACGAGGTGCTCGGACGCGGGGTCATTTCCGAGCCCGCCGAGGTAGATGATTCGTCGAAGATCCATTGCCGCAGCAGCTCTCGCGAAGCCCGCCGCGAGCTGCTGATCACGAGTTCGAAAGTCTTCGCTGCTGAGAGAGTGCACGAGATAGAACGCGATCTCGCAACCAGCTAAGGCATTCCGTAGAGCTGACTCGTCGGCCACGTCAACCGAACGTCCTTCGGCGCCATCGATCTCCAAAACGTGTCGCGACAGCGCTATCACGTCGTACCCGGCCTCTACGAGCGCAACCGTGAGCTCGCGCCCAACGAACCCGTTTGCCCCCGCTACGGCTATCTTCACCATGCGCTACGACGGATCATGGAATTGCGCAGCTCCGTTTCGCCGAGCGATGTGATGTCGCGAGACATAGGAGACTGTGCGGCGCGACATCACATTGGAGCGGACGACGGGATTCGAACCCGCGACCCTCACCTTGGCAAGGTGATGCTCTACCACTGAGCCACGTCCGCGTGACAGCAGCCATCGTACCAATTTCTCGACACCCCGACGCCACGGCACATCTCG
>DAIDIA010000271.1 GCA_027459565.1 Acidimicrobiaceae bacterium
AAGTGCGGAGGAAGAGGACCAAGTTCAAGGCGGATTTCAAAACCAAAGTCGTTATCGAAGCGTTGAAACGCGACAAGCCAACGGCTAGATGGGAACCCGATCGATAAGAGGTTGTCCCGTTCGTCGTGGAATTTGAGGTGGCGGTCCCCCGCCTGATCCCTGCCATCTGGTAGGTATCGGGTGTTCCGCTAAAAACACCAAAGACAGGGGACCACCATGAAGAAGAACTATAAGACCGCGACCGACGCTGCAACTATTTGCGTGCCGAATTCGGTGAATGTTGTGATGACGAACCTTGCAGACGAACTCCGAGAGGGGCTACTCGCCCTTGCGGTCGGCACGGGCCTGCAGGTGATGGAGGCAATCCTCGAGGAGAGCGTCACCGCACTGTGCGGACCAAAGGGCCGTCACGATCCGAACCGCGAGGCTGTTCGACACGGTCACGAGGATGGCTCGGTGGCCCTTGGAGGACGCAAGGTCTCGGTGCGGCGCCCACGCGTGCGTTCGGCCGACAACGCGCGCGAGCTCACGATCCCCGCCTATGAGCACTTTGGCTCCACCGAGGTGCTCGGTCGGCTGGCGATGGAGAAGATGCTCGCCAAGCTCTCGACAAGGCGTTATCACGTCGGCCTCGAGCCCGTCGGAGAGAGAGTCGAGACAGTGAGTTCAGGCAAGTCCCGCTCGGCGGTCTCGAGGCGCTTTGTCGCTCGCACCGAGCACGCACTGGCCGAGCTCCTGGCGAGTGACCTTTCCAGGCTCGACCTCGTCGCACTCATGATCGACGGCGTGCACTTCGCGGATCACCTGTGTGTCGTCGCGATGGGTATCGACATCTCCGGCACAAAGCACCCCCTCGCGGTGGTCGAGGGCGACACGGAGAACGCAACGGTCGTCAAGGACCTCCTCGTCGGCCTTCGTGACCGGGGGCTTGATATGACCCGGCCGATCCTCGTCGTCATCGACGGCGCGAAGGCGCTCGCAAGTGCTGTCGAGGCGGTGTTCGACCACCCGGTGATCGCTCGCTGTCAGCTGCACAAGATCCGCAATGTCGAGGCCAAGTTGCCAAAGGCGCTTGCCAAGACCGTGACGAAGAAGATGCGCGCGATCTATCACCTCGACAACGCGCTCCAGGCTGAAGCCGAACTCGAGGAGATCGCCCGGCAGCTCGCACGTTCACACCCAGGGGCAGCAGGCAGTCTTCGCGAGGGACTCGCAGAGACGCTGACGGTGATGCGGCTCAAGGTCCCCCCAACCCTTGCACGCTCGCTTCGCTCGACGAACGCAATCGAGTCGATGATCGAGATCTGTCGGGACCACTCGACGAACGTGAAGCGCTGGCGAGATGGTCAGATGGCGCTTCGTTGGTGCGCGGCGGGCATGGTCGAGGCAGCCAAGCAGTTCCGCAAGGTCAATGGCTTCATGCATCTTCCAGAACTGCGAAAGAGGCTCGACGCGATGATCGCGAAGGAGGTTGACATATCCGTCGAATATGATCAGGCCGTGGCCTGATTGACCACAGGGCCGTCACCGAAGTTCTACGGAACTCGGGACATCCTCGGTAATCATCACACCTACTTCTTGCATGGCGCCGATAAATGGGATCGACCCCGTATCG
>DAIDIA010000272.1 GCA_027459565.1 Acidimicrobiaceae bacterium
CAGTCGGCGTCCGCGGCGATCCGCGAGCCGGCCCCAGAGTGGTGCCGCGACCAACTGGGCAAGCGAGTAGGCGCCGAGCACCATGCCGATCGCGATCACGCTCATCCCGAGATGGCGCGCGTAGAGCGGAAAGATCGGGAAGATCAACCCGAAGAGGGCGAAATCCATGCCCACGACGGCGCGCACGGCGCTCAGCCGCGACCCACCCACGACCGGCCTGTCGAGCGCGCCACTCCCTCGTGTGCGACGCCCAGATTTCACGGTTGTATTCGACTCCCCCTTGACCACTGAGTCAAGTCGGCCGGCGGCGACGCGAACGCAGTGGAGCCGCGACCGCGTCAGGTCAAACCGTGGCTGGTTCGAACGACGGTGCTAGACCGCTTTGACGTTCGCGGCCTGCAGGCCCTTTTGCCCTTCCTGCACCTCGAATTCAACTGCCTGTCCCTCTTCGAGCGAGCGGTAACCCTCCATCTGAATCGCAGAATGATGGACGAATACATCCGTACCACCCTCTTGCGAGATGAAGCCATATCCCTTTTCTGCGTTGAACCACTTCACGGTTCCGGTCGCCATATCGGAGACCCCCTTCTTTCCGTAACACGCACCTCGAGGGAGAGGAGTCGAGCCGGGTCCGGCGCGCTTGGTCAAGATTCCCTCCAGCACGTCCCTCACCGGGCGCAATCGTCTGCCCTCGGACCTGACGTTACCAGCGCGCCGCGTTCTTGAAAAGAGTTTTTCCGCGCGAAATACCAGCCGCGACCTCGGCTTTGTTACCTTCGGATCCGGGTCCCCTCCGGCGTGTCCTCGACGACCCACCCACGGGCCTCGAGCTGGGAGCGCATCTCGTCCGCGGTGGCAAAGTCGCGCTCGGCACGTGCACGGTCGCGTCTCGCAACCATCTCGCTATCTTGCGCACCGACAACCTCGTGCGCGCCAACCACGAGGCCGAGTGCGCCGAGGAGCTCGGTGACCGTATCGGCGATCGTGCGCGCGGAGGACGCCTCTCCGGAATCGACCAGACTGTTGGCGACGCGGATCGCCTCGAAGATCTCGGCGAGAGCTCCGGGCGTATCGAGATCTGCATCCATCGACTCGACGAAACGCTGCCGCAGCTGCGATGACGACGCGCTCGAACCCGCCTCCGGTGCGGGGCTCACGCCGCTCACGCGTCGCACCAGGGCGTCGATGCGCGCCAAGCCGTTCGCCGCTGCGTCGATCGTCGTCGGGTTGACCTCGAGCGGTGACCGATAGTGGGCCTGCAACACGAGGAGGCGGTAGCTGCGCGCGTCGAACCGGTCGAGCAGATCATCGAGCGTGGTGAAATTCCCAAGCGATTTGGACATCTTCTCGCCGCCGACCGTGACGAGTCCGTTGTGCATCCAGTGCCGTGCGAAGAGATGTCCGTCGGCAACGGCTTGGGCCCGTTCGTTCTCGTGATGCGGAAAGATCAGATCCTGGCCCCCGCCGTGCAGCTCGAAACCCTCGCCGAGCAGCGCGAGTGACATGACAACACATTCAGTGTGCCATCCCGGCCGACCATCTCCCCATGGGGATCGCCAAGCGGGCTCGTCGGGCTTGGCACGCTTCCAGAGGGCAAAGTCGATCGGATCATCCTTGGCCTCGTCGAGTTCGACGCGCGCGCCGGCTCGACGATCCTCGATCGATTGGTGAGAGAGCAGGCCATAACCTGGAACGAGTGCTGCACGCAGGTACACGCCCTCGGTCGTCTCGTAGGCGAATCCCCGCTCCATCAATGAGGCGATCAGTGCGACCATCTGCTCGACGTAATCCGTGGCGTGGGGCGATTGCTGGGGGCGCAGCACCCCCATCCGGTCCATCGTTGCCAGCCATTCGGCCTCGCACTCGAGCGCAACCTCGTGCCAGTCGCGTCCCTCGGACCTCGCGCGGTTGATGATCTTGTCGTCAATATCGGTGATGTTCGAGACGTGGTGCACGCGGATACCGCGAAATTCAAGGTACCGGCGGAGGATGTCATAGACCAATACCGCCCGCCCATGACCCACGTGCGGAGGACCGTAGACGGTGGGACCACAGACGTAGAGCCCGACAACTCCCGGTTCGCGCATCGCGATCTCGGCGGTCTTTTGAGTGGCGGTATCGAACAGCTCGAGCACGGCTAGTACCGTACTAGGCCAATGAGCACCCCCTCCTCCCCCGAAGCCCGCAACGCCGACATGCGCGACAGCCGTCTCCCGATGCGCACGGTCCACGTCAACATGCCCGAGCGACCGGGCATCGACGGCATCGAGGAGCGGTGGATCAAGACATGGGAGGAGCGCAAAACCTACGCCTTCGACCGCACCAAGGAGCGGAATGAGGTGTATTCGATCGACACTCCGCCGCCGACGGTCTCCGGCTCGCTGCACGTCGGACACGTGTTCAGCTACACCCAGACCGATGTCATGGCGAGGTTCCAGCGGATGTCGGGAATGGAGGTCTTCTATCCGATCGGCTGGGACGACAATGGGCTTCCCACCGAGCGGCGGGTGCAGAACCACTATGGCGTGCGCTGCGACCCGGCGGTCCCCTACGACCCGAATTTCGTCGCACCGGCAGCGCCACACCGCCCCCCGGTCGCGATCTCGCGACCGAACTTTGTCGAGCTCTGCTCGAAATTGACGATCGAGGACGAGGCCGCATTCGAGGCGCTCTTTCGACGATTGGGCCTCTCGGTCGACTGGCAACAGCACTACACCACGATCGGAACGAGGGCACAGCGCACCTCCCAGCGCGGATTCCTCCGCATGCTCGAGAGCGGACAGGCGTACCGACACGAGGCTCCGACACTGTGGGACGTGGATTTCCAGTCAAGCGTCGCTCAGGCCGAACTCGAAGACCGCGAGATCTCGGGCGCCTATCACCGGATCCGCTTCTTCGCGGGGGGAGAACCCGCCGTGATCGTCGAGACCACGCGGCCCGAGCTCCTTGCGGCGTGCGTCGCACTGGTCGCGCACCCCGATGATGCGCGCTATCGGCCGCTCTTTGGGACAACGGTCACGACACCGCTCTTTGGAGTCGACATCCCCGTTCTCGCCCACCGGCTCGCCGATCCGGAGAAGGGATCGGGTATCGCCATGGTGTGCACCTTCGGCGACCTGACCGACGTCATCTGGTGGCGCGAACTCTCGCTCGAGACCCGCACGATCGTCGGTCGCGACGGCCGGCTCGAGCCCGTCACCTTTGGCAACGCGGCCTTTCCCAGCACCGACGCCGCACGGGCTCAGGCGAACTACGACGAACTGGCGGGGAAGACGACGCGCCAGGCACGCATCCGCGTCGTCGAACTGCTCCAGGAGTCCGGTGACCTCGTCGACGAGCCACGGGCGATCACCCATGCCGTGAAGTTCTACGAGCGCGGTGAACGGCCACTCGAGATCGTCTCGTCGCGGCAGTGGTACGTCAAAACCCTCGAGATCACCGACGATCTCATCGCCCGGGGACGCGAGATCGACTGGCATCCCCCGTTCATGCGTGCGCGCTACGAATCCTGGGTCGAGGGACTCAACGGCGACTGGAACATCTCGCGCCAGCGGTTCTTCGGGGTTCCGTTTCCGGTCTGGTACCGCCTCCGCGACGACGGCTCGATCGATGACGCTGAGCTCTTGATCCCCGATGAGACCCAGCTGCCGGTCGATCCCTCCGTCGACGTTCCTCTGGGATACGAAGAGTCACAACGAGGGGAGCCCGGGGGATTCATTGCCGATCCCGACGTCATGGACACCTGGGCGACCTCGTCGCTCACACCCGAGATCGCCGGGCAGTGGGAGGACGATCCGGATCTCTTCAGGCGGATCTTCCCGATGGACCTTCGGCCCCAGGCACACGAGATCATCCGAACCTGGTTGTTCAGCACCGTCGTTCGATCCCATGCGCTCCACGAGAGTGTGCCGTGGACCAACGCGGCCATCTCGGGGTGGATTCTCGATCCTGACCGGAAGAAGATGTCGAAGTCGGTCGGCAATGTCATCGTGCCGACTGAGCTTCTCAAGACCAAGGGCACAGACGCCGTGCGCTACTGGGCGAGTTCCGCACGGCTAGGCGTCGACACGATCTTTGATGATCGGCAGATGCAGATCGGGCGACGACTCGCCATCAAGATCCTCAACGCATCGAAGTTCATCCTCACCCAGGTTGGTGATGCGCCCGCCAAGGTCCCCGCAACGTTGGAACCGCTCGACGGAGCGATGCTCAGCGCCCTGCGCATCGTCGTCGAGGAGTCAACTGCAGCGTTCTCGGACTACGAACAGGCACGGGCACTCGAACTGACCGAGCAGTTCTTCTGGAACTTCTGTGACAACTATCTGGAGCTTGTCAAGAACCGCGCCTATCGCAACGACGCGGGATCCGAGAGTGCGCGGTACGCGCTCGCGCTCGCGCTCTCCGTGGTGCTGCGACTCTTTGCACCCTTTCTCCCCTTTGCGACAGAAGAGGTGTGGTCGTGGTGGCTCGAGGGTTCGATCCACCGTTCGGCTTGGCCAGAGCCGGGAGAGTTCGGCGAGATCGCGCACGACCCGGCGATCCTCGAAGGCGTCTCAATGGTTCTCGGCGAGATCCGCAAAGCCAAGACCGGCGCGAAGCAGTCGATGCGCGCGAGCGCATCTCGCGTGACGGTGACGGCGGATCGGCAGCGACTCGGCGATATCGAGCTTGCGCGACAAGACCTGATCGATGCGGGGTCCGTTGTCGAGCTCGTCCTCGTCGAGGGCCCGCCGGATGAGTTCACGGTTTTGGTCGAACTCGCCCTGTCCGACGGTCCCGCCACCTAGACAACCGGGAGGCGGATGGCGCCGGGAGCTGCCTCGAGAATCCCCGAAGCCTCAGATGACCGGATCGGCTGCCATCTCCCACCGGTGCGCGTACGGAGCCAGAAACTCACGGGCGATGCGCAGATGCTCGCGTGCCTGATCGACGAGGGGGAGGTCCTTGAGCCGCTGGCAGGGCATCTCGAGGCTGACGGGAAGGTCCGTGGGAACCCTCTCGAGGATCGCCCCGAGTTCGAGCGCTCCCTCACCGAGCGGAAGTCGGTCATAGACCGATTCATAGCGCAGGTCCTCGGGAGCTGGTGCCTCGCGCCGTGCGTCGCAGAGCTGGATAAACGAGTAGAGGTTCGCCTCCTCGCGATCGAGGTCGGCAAGGACGCCACCCGAGCGCGAGAAATGCAACGTATCCAGGAGGATGTGGACATTGGACCTCCCGCACGCACTCACGAGGCGGTATGCCTCGTTGAAGCCCTGGCACTGCGAGTAGGGCATGTATTCAATGGTGATGCCGAGGTCCTGATCCTTTGCATGGTCAGCCAGTGCGGCGAGACGCTCGACGACGCGGTCCTCTTCGCCATCCCAGACAGTTGCCTGAACGATCGAGGCGCCGATCTGCTTCGCGAAGTCGATCAGCACCCTTCCCTCGTCAAAGGTCCGCTCCGGTTCGAAGACGATGTTCGAGACCTCCATCACGGAGAGGTTCCAGCGCTCGAGCAGTGCCTTCGCCTCCTTGAGGAACTGCGCGTCGCCCGCAAGCGGTGACACGGGCATGTCCTGGAGTCCAAGTTGGAAGCCCACGGCGTCATATCCCGCCTCACCCGCGTATCGGACGAGATCAAGGGGCGGAGGTCGAAACAGTGTCAGGGGTGCGAGACCGAGCTTCATCGCGAAGAGACCTTTCCTCGAGCCCACGGACGTGGGCCACTTTCATGCGTGTCCACCACGATAAGCGAGTTCCCGGACCACCCGCGTTAGCCTCAGGGCAATGGAAAATACCAGGGTCGCGACCCGCGACGGGTCCATCAGGCTTGGTCAGTTCCTCAAACTCGCCAATCTCATCGACTCGGGATCCGATGCGAAACGCCTTCTCGCTGAAGAGCTCGTGGAGGTCAACGGTGAAATCGAGACGAGGCGGGGTCGTCAGCTCGGACGCGGCGACACCGTCAGGTTCAACAACACCACCTACGAGGTTGCCTAGCCAGCTGGTGTCTGGTGGAACAAGACGATCGCCGAGCTCGCGAACGTCGTGTCCGGGACGATCTCGACCCAGGTGCGGCCAGGCGCCATCGAGACCGTCTGGCCCGAGGAGTCTTTGAAGACGAACGGGTCCACGTTGAGCTTTCGCGACCAGGTGACCTTGATCGCAACGCCGTTTCGAAGCACGTAACCAGGACCACTTCCGGTCAACTGGCTCTCGATGTCACCCGAGCCTCCCGGGCTCTCGGAGTACGGGCCGATGGTGTACTTGGCCGACAAGACGGCGATGTTCGTCGTCGTGACCGGCGCACCCGTCGACGCATCGTGGTCGACATTTCGCGCATAGGTGTGCACGAAGAGATTCTCGGCCCGCTTCCACTCCCAGAGGACCTCGGTGCCCTGGGAGAAGAAGATCCGGAAGGCTCGGATCTTCGTGCCGCCGGCCGGGACAGTCGTCGAATAGGTAAAGATCGGTGATGGCGGCGTCGTCAGGTTCGGGAAGAGACCGTAGAGCGCGCTTGTACTCGTGTAGAGATTGTCGGGGGGTTGACGGTCGGTCGTCCGGTGTCCAGCTGCCTGCGCACCCTCGAGCAGGTTCGCGGGAGTGAGCGTCGACAGT
>DAIDIA010000273.1 GCA_027459565.1 Acidimicrobiaceae bacterium
ACATGACCGATCTGAATCAAATCGCGACGCTATTGCATCGCAGGGGCCTGTTGCGCCATCCCACGCCTGACGGAGTGCTCCGCGCACTTGACGAACTGGGCGAGATACACCGCGATGAAACCGACGAGGATCTTCTCGCGCAACAGGTCGAATCCGAGGCAATGGCGGTGCAGATCATGACAATCCATAAAGCCAAGGGTCTCCAATTTCCGATCGTCTGCGTGCCTACGATGTGGAACGCAGTTCGGGGCGGCGATTTCTATCAGGATTTTGAGCGGAATGAACGTGTGCTTGCAGTTGACCGCTCCAAGCCCTGGCCCACTCCAAAGGAGTCCAAAGCTCGACAACGCCTCGCCATGAAGGACGCAGTCGGAGAAAACCTCCGACAGCTCTATGTCGCGCTCACTCGGGCGGAACATCAAACGATCGTCTGGTGGACGAGGGTGCAAGGAAACCAAAATTCGGGGTTGGCCCGGGTGTTGTTTGCAAGTGGTGACGCGCGCGTCGACAACGAAGACGGAGAGTTGGCGGATTTTGTGATCCCCGCAGATGAACATGCTGTCGACGATCTGCGCGCGCGTTTTGTGCCAGAAGCGCACTCCAATGAGATCATGGTCGATGAAATCGGTACCGGATGGCCCTCGAGCAGACTATGGGCTGATCAAGATGCCAGCGTGCCACGTCCGATGATCGATGTCGCAGCGCTCAACCGCAGATTCACAACGAGTCATCGAAGATGGTCCTTCAGCGCGATGACCCCGGCGGTCCATTCTGGCTTTGGGCCGGAGAGTCTTCCTTATGACCCAAGCGATGCAAGTCTCGGGGACTCAGGCGCGAATGACGAACCGGCGGCAACCGGAGATGGCAGTCCGGACATCACGGCCGAACGCGAGGAGTCCGACCTGCCCCTTGGCTCTCTCCCGGGTGGCACGCAGTTCGGCACTTTGGTCCATGAGGTGCTCCGCGAGATTGATTTCACGGACGATGACCTCGAGGGGTCGCTTGCACAGGCGGTCGAGCGACAGCTCCGGTGGAGCGGACTCGCGATGGATCAGACCCAGCTCGTGCGCGGCCTGCACTCGGTCATCGAGACTCCTCTCGGACCGATTTTCGAGAATCGACGTCTGAGAGACTTCGCGCGAGGTGACCGACTCGATGAGCTCAGTTTCGAGCTTCGCCTGGGTCAGGGTCAATTCCTCGCGAGAGCTTGCGATATCGGCGAGGTCCTCATCGGACACCTCACCGATGAGAATTCGCTCCGGCATTGGGCGGAGCGTGTGCGTGATGGACTCTTCACCGCGGAGCTTGCGGGCCATCTGACAGGATCGATCGACCTCGTGGTTCGTCTGCGACAAGAGAGTGCTGGCGCGACAAAGCAACGTTTCTTCCTCGCCGACTACAAGACGAACATCCTCTCCGGTGGCGGAGGCAATCCAAGATCCCGCGACTATCGCCCGGCACTTCTGCCAAGAGCAATGGAGACACATCACTATCCGCTCCAGGCGAC